>DATEOS010000186.1:0-2037 GCA_035273815.1 Candidatus Limnocylindria bacterium | reverse complement strand
TCGTCGTCACGCCCGCCAGTGTCCACGACACCAAGGCGGCCGAACTGGTCCTGGACCGGGCGGTCGACAATGGTTGAACGGAGCGGCTACGCCGCAGAGGAGGAGAGCGGTCGCTGATCCCGGGGCCTCTTGATATCCTTTCGTGCTGGGCAGGGCGGTCCTGCCCCTTGATCGATCACGAGAGGAGACGACCATGACACCGTTGCGCGAGCGCATGATTGCGGACATGACCCTGGCCGGCTTGGCGGCTGGAACGCAGTCGGTCTATGTTCAGGCAGTGCGGGGTTTGGCCGCGCACTACCGGCGCTCACCCGATCAACTCAGCGAGGACGATGTCCGGCGCTACCTGCTCACCTTGCGGGAGCGGGGGGTGGCGCGCGGCACCTTCAAAACCGCTCATTTCGGGATCCGCTTTCTGTACTGCCGGACGCTGGAGCGCGACTGGCCGCTGTTTGGGAAAAAAAGATTCGTCAGCCCCGTCAGAAGCGACTGCCGCAGGCCCTGTCCGATGCCCAGGTCCGCCGCCTTCTCGGCGCGGTCAGCAATCCCGTCCACAAGGCATGCTTCACGCTGATGTACGCCTGCGGCCTGCGGATCAGCGAGGCCGCCACGCTTGAAGTCACGGCGATCGACACGGCTCATGGCGTGTTGCGGGTGATCGGCAAGGGCGACAAGGAACGCCGGGTGCCGCTGCCCGAGCCGGTGTTGAATGACCTGCGCCGCACCTGGCGCCACCACCGCCATCCGCGCTGGCTGTTCCCCAACAGAACCGGAACCGCTCCGCTCAGCACCGGTGTTCTGGTCAGAACCTTCGCGGCCGCCGCCCGGACCGCCGGGCTGGACGATCCCCGGCGACCGACCCCCCATACCCTGCGCCACAGCTATGCCACCCGGCTGCTGGAGAACGGCGTCGATACCCGCATCGTCCAGGTTCTGCTCGGTCATGAGAACATCGCGACCACGGCGATCTACACCCACCTGACCGAGCCGACCCGGGCCAGCCTGCGCCACCTGCTCGATACCCTGATGGGCGGCCTGTAAAGCGGACCCGCCGGCGTGGTCGACGTCGCGGACGTCTTCCGCCGCTTCGGACCCGGCTACCAGGCGGCCCATGGCGCGTCGATGCCGCCCTCGCATCGGCGCGCCATCGCCGACATCCTGGCCTGCCGGACCGAAGCCCTGGGCGGACACCTCGAGCGCTGCACCGCGTGCGGCGCCGAGGTCCATCGCTGCCATTCCTGTCGCAACCGGAGCTGCCCGAAATGCCATGGCGAACAGACCCGGGTCTGGCTGGACAAGCGTCAGGCCGAGATGCTGGCGTGCCCCTACTTCCACGTCACCGTCACCGTGCCCGAGGAGTTGCGCGCCGCCCTGCGCCGTCATCAGCGCGACGGTTATGGCGCGCTGATGACGGCGGCCGCCGAGGCGATCACCGAGCTGGCCCGCGACCCCCGCCATGTTGGCGGCACGGTCGGCGTGCTGGCCGTCCTGCACACCTGGACCCAGCAGCTTCACTTCCACCCGCATGTCCATTGCCTGGTCACCGGCGGCGGCCTGGGCGAGGACGGTGACACCTGGCATCCGGCCCGCCCCGGCTTTCTGGTGCCGACCAAGGCGCTGGCCCGCAAGGTGCGCGGTCGGTTCCGGGCCGTGTTCGAGAAGCGCTGCCCTGGGGTGAGCCTTCCCGCCGCCGTCTGGCGCACCCCCTGGGTCGTGCATATTACCCCCTGGGGTGTGGGTGAACAGGCTGTGCTCGACTATCTGGCCCGCTACGTCTTCCGCATCGCCCTGACCGACCGGCGCATCGTCGGCCTGGATGACGAAACCGTCAGCTTCCAGTACCGCGACCGGAAGGCCGGCCGGACCCGGATCTGCCGGGTCCCGGGGCACGAGTTCCTGCGTCGCTATCTCCAGCATGTTCTGCCCAAGGGCTTTCACAAGGTCCGCTACTTCGGCCTGTGGCATCCTTCCCGGCGCAGCCAGGCGACCCGCGTGCGCCACGCCCTGCGGCTCGACCGCCCCATCGGACCGCCGCCC
>DATEOS010000185.1:0-12104 GCA_035273815.1 Candidatus Limnocylindria bacterium | reverse complement strand
CCGGCGTGGCGATCCACGCCCTGGAGGTGCTCGAAAATTGGGAGGCTCTGGGTCTGCTGGCCGGTGAGCTGGACGACCTGCGCTCGATGAGCCCCTACCTCGATGCCCATGTGGATCGGGCGCGCGGCCGAAGCCTGGTTGCCGCCGGGAGGACGGACGAGGGTATCGCGGCACTGCGGCGGGCGGTCGAGATGTTCGATGGCATTCCGGTCGTCTTCGAGGCGGCGCGGACGCGTGAGGCGCTGGCCGACGCCGTGCCCGGGGAACGCGCAGAGCTGCTCGCCGCTGCCCTGGCCACCTACGAGCGCCTGGGCGCTGCGCCGGACGTCGAGCGGATCCGGGGCAACCCGGCGGCGCCATAGCCGGACTTTGCACGATCGGGCGGCCCGTGCCACGATCGGCCGCAGCATGCGACTCCCGTACTTCCCGCTCCACGTCGTTGTTTTCCCGCATCTGCCGCTCCCGATCCATGTCTTCGAGGAGCGCTACCGGCTGATGACGCAGGACGTCGTGGCCGATGGGTCGCCGTTCGCCGGACGCTTCGTGATCTCGATGATCACCGATGGCCCGGAGGTGGCCGAGGCCGATCCCCGGCTGCCGCGTGCCGAACGAGTCGGCACCATCGTCGAGGTTCGACGGGCCGAACGCTTCGCCGACGGGCGGTGGGCGCTGCTGGTGGTCGGGGTCGCCCGAGCGCTGCTGAGCGAGGTCGACCGTTCCGGTCCGTATGCGACGGTGCGGGTCGAACAGCTGCCCGACGAGGCCGGCGACCCGGCTCGCGCCGAGGCGCTGCTGCCCGAAGTGCAGACTGCGCTCGACGCCTACCTCGAGACGGTGAAACGTTTCGTGGCCTCCGCGGCGTCCATAGGCGCGGAATCACCGGAGATCACCACCGTGGCCGCCTCCCTGGACGAAGTGCTCAAGCCCATTCACCTGCCGGACGACCCAATGGCCGCCAGCTACGCGGTCGGCGGCGTGCTGCAGATCGAGCTCACCCGCAAGCAGCAGCTGCTGGAGCTGCCAGATGCGGCCAGCCGCCTCAGCGCGGAGCTGGAGCTGCTGCGCCGCGAGGCACGGCTCCTCTCCGATGGCGCGATGCCGCCGGTGGCCACCGCCGACCTTCGCTACAACCCAAACTGAGCCATCTCCACCATGAGCCTCGTTCCCGGGCGCTGCGCCGCGCTGCTGTGCGCCTTGCTGGTCACGCTGGCGGCCTGCGCGGCCCCAAGCCCTCCGCCAAACCCATCAAGCTCAGGCAACCCGACGCTCCCGACCAGCGCATCGGTCCTGCCGTCGGTCGACCCATCGGTCCAGCCGCCCCCGTCGGCAAGCGCGGACGGTGCCACCTACGTCGTGGTCGGTGGCGACACCCTCTTCTCCATCGCGCGCGCCTGGAATACGACGGTGGCCCAGCTTCAGGCCTGGAACGCCGAGCGCTACCCGTCGCTGGTCACGAACCCGGACGCCCTTCAGGCAGATTGGGTCCTGATCGTCTCCGGCGACCCGTCGGCGACCCCGACCGCCACGCCCGTTCCCACCTCGACCCCGCCGGTGGCCTCCGGCTGCCGCGCCGGAAATCGCGTCGCTGCGGGCAACCCGCAGACCTTCTACACCATCCCCGGCGCGGGTCGAGCGATGGCGCTCACCTTCGACATGGGCGGCCGGCTGGATCCGGGCGTCGACATCCTCACCTTCCTGATCCGCCACGGCATCTGCGCCACGCTCTTCCCGACCGGCGCCATGGCCCAGACGGAGCACGGGCGCGAGATCATGGCCATCGTGCGCGCCCATCCTGAGCTGTTCGAGATCGGCAACCACACCATGCACCACTGCGACCTGGTGCACGGCGGTCTCGGTTCGCCGACCACCCCGCCCTGCGCCGGCGGTGCGCCGACGGCCGATTTCATCCGCCGCGAGCTGACCGATGCGGCCGCCATCCTGGAGGCCCAGACCGGCCAGGCGCCGGTACCCTACTGGCGCCCGCCGTACGGCTCCATCAACGGCGCGGTCATCCAGGCCGCAGCGTCGGCCGGCTACACCAAGACGTTCATGTGGGACATCGACACCATCGACTGGAAGCGGATTGCCGATGGCGGTCCCACGGCCGAGCAGATCGCGACCAAGGTCATCACTCAAGCCGAGTCAGGCTCGAACGTGCTGATGCACCTGGGCGGCTACGAGACGCTGAGCGCGCTCCGCCTCATGGTGCCCGGCCTCCGCGACCGCGGCTTCCTCCTAACGTCTCTCTCCGATCTGCTGAACTAGAGCACACCACAGCTTTATGGGTCCTATCCCCCGGTCTCTTGCATGCCGGCCTGCGGATAGAGGGCGGCGTTGAGTGCCTCGTCGAAGATGCCCAGCGCGACCTCGACGGCAGCCTCGTCCGCGATCAGGGGCGGGCTGAGCCGCAGCGTGGCCTCACCGCACTCGAGCACCAGCAGCCCTCGCTCGAAGGCCGCCTGCTGGACCGCGTTGGCTGCCTCGTGCGAGTCGAACTCGATGCCGATCATGAGCCCAATGCCGCGCACGTCGCGCACGCCGGCATGGCGTTCCGCGATGCCCTCGAGCCGCTCGCGCAGCATGGCGCCGATCGTCGCCGCATTGTCGATCAGGCCGCCCGCCAGCAGGTCCAGCGTGGCCAGTCCGGCCGCCGCGCAGACCGGGTTGCCGGCGAAGGTCGAACCGTGGGCCCCGGCCGGCCAGGTCCAGACCGACTCGCGGGCGATGAAGGCGCCGATCGGCATGCCGGAGGCGATGCCCTTGGCGGTGGTCACGATGTCCGGCTCGACGCCGACGTGCTCCATCGCCCACCAGCGACCGGTGCGCCCCATGCCCGACTGGATCTCGTCGGCGACCAGCAGGATGCCGTGCTCATCGCACAGCTCGCGCAGGCCCGCCAGGAACGCGGCCGGTGCGGGGAAGTAGCCGCCCTCGCCCTGGACCGGCTCGATCACGATCGCGGCCACATCGGTGGGCGCGATGATCCGACCCAGGATGCTGGAGCGCAGGTAGGCCAGCTCCGCGCTGCCGTCTCCTCCGGATGCCTCACGCCAGGCTCGGATGCGGGGGAACGGCGTGTGGTGGACCATCGGCAGCAGCGGACCGAAACCGGCGCGCTGCTTGATCTTCGAGTTGGTCAGGGACAGCGCGCCCAGGGTTCGACCGTGGAACGCGCCCTCGAAGGCGATGATGCCGGGCCGATGCGTGTGGTAGCGCGCCAGCTTGATGGCCCCTTCCACCGCCTCGGTGCCCGAGTTGGTGAGGAAGACGCGCGCTCGCTCCTCGAATGGGGCGATCGAGGCCAGCCGCTCCATGAACTCCAGGTAGCGCGGCTCGTAGAAGTCGGTGGCGGCGATGTGGATCAGCCGATCCGCCTGCTCCTTGATGGCCGCCACCACGCTTGGGTGGGCGTGGCCGGTGCTGGCCACTGCAATGCCGGCGGCGAAGTCCAGGAAGCGGTTGCCGTCCACATCGGTCACGGTCATGCCGCTGGCCGATTCCGCGACCAGCGGATAGGCGCGGGTGAGGCTGGGGCTGGCCACGGCCTGGTCGCGCTCGATGAAGGCACGGGCGCGTGGGCCCGGCAGGTCGGTGTGGATGCGCGGCGCCGAATCGCGGGCAGCCGCGGCGGAGGTCTCGATACTCATTGGTATCAACTCCGAAGCGGAGCGGCGCGTCCTGCCCGCGCCCCTGGCTAGATAGCCGGGAATGGTATCAGAGCCTAATCGGGCCTCACCCCCACGGCTTCGCCGATGAGGCCGGGACCGCGGTAGACGAGGCCCGTCCACAGCTGCACCAGGTCGGCGCCGGCTGCGTAGGCGGCTGCCACGTCGGCCGCGGAGCCGATGCCACCCGAGGCGATGATCACGCGCGGGCGCGCCATCAGCGCGCGAGCGCCAGCCACCGCCTCCAGCATCCGATCCCGCAGCGGCCGGCCGGAGAGGCCACCAGACTCGTTTCGCTCCTCCGCTGCCAGCCCGTTGCGGGCGGTGGTGGTGTTGCTGAGGATCAGGCCATCAGCATCCCGGGCCACGGTCGCGACCAGCGCCGCAAAGGCATCGGGCTCAAGGTCAGGCGCCAGCTTGACCAGCAGTCTGCGATCGGCCCGTTCCTGCTCACCGGCCGCGCGCAGGGTGGTCAACAGCTCATGCAGCGAATCCGGCTGCTGCAGATCGCGCAATCCCGGCGTGTTCGGCGAGCTGACGTTGACGGCGACGTAATCGGCCACGGGCGCAATGAGCCGAAACGCGGCGAGATAGTCGGCAGTCGCCTCGTCCGCCGGGGTCGCCGCGCCGCGACCGATGTTGACACCGACCACGAAGCCTGCCGGCAGGTGGCGGCGGGCCAGCATCACGCTGCGCGCCAGCGCGGCGGCGCCGGCGTTGTTGAATCCCATCCGATTGATCAGCGCCTCGTCGGACGGCAGGCGGAAGAGACGCGGCCGGGGATTGCCGCCCTGCGGCTCGGGCGTCACCGTCCCGACCTCGATGAAGCCCAGCCCCAGCGCCTCCCAACCGCGCAAGGCCACCCCATCCTTGTCGAAGCCGGCACCCACGCCCACGCGATTGCGGAACGGCAGGCCCAGCAGCGTCGCCGAGGCGGCGGGCTCATGCCGCGTGCCCGAGGCCAGGGCCGCCAGGCCGCGACCCAGCGAGTTGGTGCCGGCGGTGCGCAGTCCGCTCAGGGTCAGGCGATGGATGCGCTCAGGCTCGAATGCGAAGAGCAGCGGCCGCGCCGCGCGGTAGGCGAGCGCTCGCCAGCGGCTCACTCGTCGTGGGCGCGTGGAAAGGCCATCTCCATCGGGCGCAGCGGCGGCAGCGGCTCGCCGTCGGCATCGGTCTCGACGCCGGCCGGAGCCATGAACTCATGCCAGACCTCGGTGCCGCCAGCCGGTGGATCGTCAAGCTCCTTGATGGCGACGATGCCCTCGAAACGGATGATCCCGGTGTCCCCGGCCTCCGTCTCGAACTCGTCCTCGTACTCGGCCGCGATCTCGACCGCGCGGCCCAGCGCCGTCTCCTCGTCCTCGCCGTCCACCAGCACCACCCGGTCCTCGACCATGGCCGGCGACTGGGCTGCGCCGACGAGGTAGGCGTAGCGCAGCTGGACGCTGAACCAGCCGCTGGGGTCGACGATCGGCTCCAGCGCATCCAGCTCGTCCAGGCGGACCGGTTCGCCGGTCGTGTGGCCGTTGCGGCCGTTCCCGCCGGTAGGCGTATCGGTCATGTCAGGCGGGCGGCTCGCCCATGACCGTCTGCGACTGCTCGCGCAGGAACTGCTGGACGTAGTACGGGCCAAGGCCGCTCTTGCCCGATGAGCCGGATCCCTTCCAGCCGCCGAAGCTCTGGATCCCGGGCCACGCTCCGGTGGTTGCGCCGGCGCGCCGGTTCACGTAGACCACACCGGCCTGGATCGTGTCCAGGAAGCGCCGGATCTCGTCGTCGTCCTGGCTGAAGATCCCGGCTGTCAGGCCGTAGGGCGTGTCGTTCGCCTCGGCCAGGGCCTGATCCAGCGAGTCGACCTCGCCAACCACCAGGAACGGCACGAACAGCTCGTCATGGAAGAGGCGATGGCTGAGTGGCAGCCCGGTCACCACCGTGGGGGTGGGGAAGTAGCCGCGTTCCGTGCCCGGGTCGGCCAGCACCTCACCCCCGGCCTCGATGGTCCCGCCGTCACGCTTCGCCTCCTCCACCGCGGTGGTGAATTTGCCCAGCGAGCGCTCGTTGATGACGGGGCCCATCCAGTTGTCGCGCTGGGTCGGATCGCCGACCTTGATCGCGCTGGCGCGCTCGACCAGCTTCTCGACGAAGGACCGAGCCACCGAGCGCTCCACGTAGACCCGGCTGTTGGCGCTGCACTTCTGCCCGTCGTAGCCAAAGGCAGAGCGCATGACGCCCTCGGCGGCCTCGTCCAGGTCGGCACTGGCGGTGATGATGGCCGGATTCTTGCCGCCCATCTCGGTGATGATCGGACGCGGATAGTCGCGGGTGAAGCCGGTGTACAGCTTCATGCCGACCTCGTAGCTGCCGGTGAAGACCATGCCGTCGATGTCAGGGCTCTGCTGCAGCTCGGCCCCGACCGTCTCGCCGGGGCCGGTGACGAAGTTGAAGACACCGGCAGGCACGCCGGCCTCGCGCAGCACCTCCCCGAACTTGTAGCCCATGAGCGGGGCGTCCGACGATGGCTTGAGGACCACGGTGTTGCCAGCAATCAGCGCTCCGGCGGCCGGTCCGCCGGCCAGCGCCATCGGGAAGTTGAATGGGCTGATCACGGCCCACACACCGTGTGGCTTGAGCACGCTGCGGGTGTGCTCGGTCGGCGAGAGGGAGCCCATCGGCTTCACGAAGCCGCCGTTGCGCTCCATCTCGTCGCTGTAATAGCGCAGCAGGTCCGCCGTCTCCTCCACGTCCCCCAGCGCCTCCAGGCGGTTCTTGCCAACCTCGAACGCCATCAGCGCCGCGTATTCGAACTGCCGCTCGCTGATCAGGTCGGCCGCGTTGCGCAGGATCTCCAGCCGCTGGCGCCAGCCGAGGTCGCGCCAGGCCGGGAAGGCGGCGCGCGCGGCGGAAATCGCGTCGCGCACGTCCTGCCGGGTGCCGACCGGGAAGCGGGAGACCACGATCTCGCGGTCGATGGGGGAGCGGTCCTCGAACTCCTCGGCGCCGTGGCGCTCCTCGCCGCCGATCAGCATTGGATACGACTGGCCGAGCGTGCCGCGCACGCGCTCGACGGCGGCATCGAAGGCCGCCTGCAGCTCCTCGTTGTCCGCGGAAAGCGTGGCGTAGGTGATCTTCATCCGTGGGGTGGTGGTGGCCATGACGGCTGGCGTGCCTCCGGGTGGCTGGTGGCCTCAGGCGCGATCGCGCCGGGGCGAAATGGGGTCGATTCGCATTATCGCACCGGTCCGACATACGACCCGGAAAGGACGCAGGAAACGCCGAAGGCCAGGCTCCGGGGGGAGAAGAGCCTGGCCTTCGACGCGCCGATCATAGATGCACCGATTCGCGCCTGCAACGCAATTCCTGCACTGAATCCGCGAATATCCGAACGCCAGTACACGGATTGGCGGGTCAGTCCTTTCCCCGGTGAAAGAGGCCCAGGCGGAGGCCCAGGCTGAGCGGGTGGGGGCTCATCAGGAAGGCGCGGCCACGGTCGCCGTAGAGCAGCGGCAGCAGCTCCATGGCCGCTGTCTCATCGTGCAGGTCAACGCGGGTGTGCACCACCTTGATCTTGAAATGGTGCCGCAGCCACCAGCCGATGCGGCGCTGGGTCGCCTGACGGGCGCGCTCGACCACCTCCGGCTCCAGCAGGCCGGCCATGTCGTCACGGCCGTAATAGCCGATCACCACCAGCCGCCCGCCCGGTCGCAGCACGCGCATCGCCTCGGCGATGGCGGGCAGCCAACGGTCGTCCGGGAGAATCTCGCCGGAGAGCACGATGTCGACCGCCCCGTCGCGCAGCGGCAGCTGCTCACCGCCGCCCTCGACGATGCGGATGTTGGGTTGGTGGGCCGCTTCGGCGCGCTCGCGCGCCACGTCCCGCAGTGCCGCATCCGCCTCGATGCCGTAGGTGCGGCCGGTGCGGCGGGCGAGCAGCAGCGGATACTGCCCGATCCCGGTGCCGACGTCGGCAATCCGCTTGCCGGAGAGCGGGACGATCCGCTCCAACGCGGCAAGCACCTTGCGCTCCGGGTCGATGACATCGGCCAGGCGCGCATGGAGGCTCGGGTCGGGATCGGTCCAGGACGGCAGGATCGCCCGCATCGGGTCAGCCTACCGTGTCTAGGGGGCGGTGACCCGCATCTCCGCCGGCGACCCGTCCTCGAGCGATAGGATCGCCTCGCCGGCCAGCACCTGCAGGTCGAAGGCGACGGGGCCGCTCTGCTGCCGCGTGACCTGGATCGGGATGGTCAGCTCGCCGCCCGGCAACAGCGGGCCCCAGCCGAGCGAGGTGGTGCCCGCCGGCTCGCCGCTCTCGCCAGGGCCGCGGACCCATTTCGTCCAGTCCTGGATGAGCGGCGGACCGCCGTCGCGGATCCGCTGCTCCGAAGGCCGGAACGGTGCGAGGTAGAGGACCTGGCCCAGGTCCGTGTTCCAGCGCAGCACCAGCTCGCCCACCCGGCGATCGGTCAGGTTGGTCACGACGACCACGATCTCGCCGTCGCCGTCGTTCGGCACCCTGGGATCGACCCGGACAGCCACCTGGCGACGGTCGTGGTCCGGCGGAGACGCGATCGAAAGCGGCGGCTCCGGCGTCGCCGTGGGCTCCAGCGAGGTGCTGGGCTGGCCGGAGGCAGTAGTCGCCGGCGTGGTCGATGGCTGGGCGGATGCGGAGACGGACGCGCTCGGGCTGGCGCTGGGATTCGCCAGGCAGCCGGTCACGACCAGCGCCAGCAGCGCTGCTCCCGCCGCGCGGCGTGGGTCAGGCACGCGGCTGGCCGCTCAGCTCGGTCAGGCGATGCTTGATGGCGAAGGTCGCGGCCTGGGCACGGGACGCCAGAGACAGCTTCGCCAGGATGTTGCTGACGTAGTTGCGCACCGTCTTCTCGGCCAGGTCCATGGCGACCGCGATCTCGCGGTTCGACTCCCCCAGGGCCAGGTGGGCGAGCACGCGCCGCTCCTGCTCGGTCAGCTCGTTGAACGCCCCTGACTCCTCGGCCCGGTCGGCACGCCGCAGGCGATCCAGGACGGCGGCGGTGACGGCCGGATCGAGCATCGACTGCCCCTGCGCCACCGCACGCACGGCGCCCACCAGCTCGTCGGAGCCGATGCGCTTCAGGACATAGCCGGAAGCACCGGCCGCGATGGCATCGAACAGCGCCTCCTCGTCCGCGTAGCTGGTGAGCATCACCACCGGGGTGCCGGGCTGGTCCTCGGTGATCTGGCGGCAGGCATCGGTGCCCGAGCCATCGGGCATCCGGATGTCCATCACCACCACGTCGGGCCGCAGGGACCGGGCCAGGCGGACCGCCTCCTGGCCGGAGGGCGCCTCGCCCACCACCCGGAAGCCCTCCTGCCGGTTGAGCAGGGCGGCCAGGCCGATACGGACCACCTCGTGGTCGTCGGCGATGAGGATGCGGATGCTGGGCGTTTCGGTCATGACGGCGATTGGGTGCTCAGGTAGGACGCCGGGCGGTAGCGACCGGCATGGTAAGGGAGAGCTCCGTGCCCCGTCCGGGAGCGCTCTGGACGCTCAGGGTCGCGTCGAGCAGCTCCGCGCGGCGTCGCATGTTGGGCAGGCCGTGGGCCGTTCCGTCGCGGCCGCGCTCCAGCACCGGCACGGGGTCGAAGCCGGCTCCGTCGTCACGGATCTCCAGCTGCAGGCCGCGCTTCGAGCAGGCCAGCCGGACCTCGACGCGTCGCGCCTTCGCGTGGCGCATTACGTTGCTGAACGCCTCATGCACGATCTGGTGCAGCTGCGCAGCCTGCTCGGGCGTGAGGTGTGGCTCCCACTCGCCTTCGACCGTCAGCTGCAGGTCGACCAGCGTGTTGGCGCGCAGCTCGTCCGCCACGCTGCGCACGATTTCCTCCGCGTCCAGCGTCTCCAGCCCGGCGCTGCGCAGGTCGAAAATGGTGGCCCGGATGTCGTTGCTGATGCGCTCCAGCTCGTTCAGCACGGTGCGGATGCGCGCCCGCGGCACCTCCGCCGCAGGATCGAGGGCCGCGCTGGCCTCGTCCAGGTGCAGGCCGGCGGCGTAGATCGACTGGATGATCCCATCGTGCAGGTCGCGCCCGATCCGCTCCCGCTCGCGCGCCAGCAGCTCCCGCCGCCGGGCCGCGGCCAGAGCGCGATCCGTCTCCTGCTCGAACAGGTCGAGCGCCACGATGATGGCCACCGCGATCAGCAGGCCGGCGCCGGAACGCAGCACCTCGATCGGGATGCCGAGTGCGTCCTGGACGGCCCTGGCATTCAGCACCGAGGCGGGCGGGAAGGGCGCCGGCTGGCCGATCAGACCGCCGACCACGGCGTAGATGCCGAACGCAACCGCCGCGATCTGCAGCCCCATCAGCACCGAGGGCCTGGCGATGGCCGCCACGCTCTTGGCGCTGGCCATCAGCCCCCACGCGGCCAGGGCGGCGCCGGGCAGCGCCATCATCCAGCGCGCCAGCGCGTCACCGACGGCCAGCGGCGCGCCGACCGCGGCGAGCGCGGCGTCGATCGTGCCCTCCTGCAGCCAGGCGAGAGGGTCGGGCAGGTATTCGGGGTACAGCGCCGATACCGCCAGCGTGGCCCCGCCCCAGGCCAGCAGCGCGGCCGCCGGCAGCAGGCGCAGGCGCGGCAGGATCGGCAGATTGGTCATGGCCGCCACCAGCTCCACGCCGAACTGCAGCAGCAGCGCGAACGAGACGCCCTTCATCAGCAGCTGCAGGACCAGCAGCGCCTCGGTCACCGGCAGAGGCAGGTAACCCGACTGGATGGGGATGAACAGGTAGCCCCACTCGTGGAAGCCATGGACGATGCCGAAAGCGGCCAGCCAGGGGAGCGGCCGCGCCAGCGCCAGCGTGCTGCGCTTCAGCGACTGCAGCGCGATCGCCAACCCCAGCACGAAGAAGACCTGGCCGTAGACGGTGAGGACGATGATGCGGTTCGTCTCGAACAGCTCGGCGAGCGCCTCCACGGCCAGATCTTGCACCAACGACCGTCCAGGGCGGGACTGCTAGCATCCGGAGCCGATGCGTGACGCTCCCTGGTCCGTGCGGCTGTGGTTCGCCTGGGCCTTCTTCCTGCTCGCGATGACGGGCCTGCTGTTGCCCCGCATCATCGAGTTCGTCGATTTCAGCGAGCGTGCCCCGTTCAGCCTGCTCGGGATCTTCATGATGCTGGAACTGGCCGCCGTCCTGTTCGGCATCACCGTCGCGCTGCAGCGCAAGCGCATCGGCCACCGGTTCGCGATCGGCATCGCCATCCTGGCCGCGCCGATCCTGGCCGGCTTGCCACCGGCCCTGTTCCAGATGCCAGCGGAGGCGGCCAACGGCTGGTACTCGCTGATGATCCCGCTTGGCCTGCTGCTGTCGGCGGTCCTGGTGGTGGCGCTGCTGCGGCCGTCGGCGCGGGCCTGGTTCAGCGAGGATTGACCGCGGGCGCTCCTATACTCAGCCGCGTGAAGCCGCACGTCCGGCAGGGGGCATGACCGCCACCGCCACCCGCACCATGCGGGCGCTGGCCAAGACGCGGCCGGCTCCCGGTGCCGAGCTCATCGAGCAACCGGTGCCCAGCCCCGGCCCCGGCGAGGTGCTGCTGCGCATGGAGGCCGCCAGCATCTGCGGCACGGACGCGCACCTCTACAACTGGGATCCGTGGGCGGCGGAGATCCTGAAGCCGCCGATCATCCTGGGCCACGAGCTGGCCGGGCGCGTGGTCGGCGCGGGCGAGGGGGTCACCCGCGTCCGCGACGGCGACCTGGTGGGGGTCGAGAGCCACATCGTCGATTGGACCTGCACCCAGTGCAGCTCAGGCCAGGCGCACCTCTGCCGCAACCTCAAGGTCATCGGCGCCCATGTCGACGGCGGCTTCGCCGAGTACGTGGTCATTCCCGAGGCGAATGCCATCGAGTCCAACGGCCTCGATCCAGCGGTCGTGGCCCTGCAGGAGCCCATGGGCAACGCGGTGCACGCCGCCTTCGTCGAGCCGATCGAGGGCCGGACTGTGGCGGTGACCGGCTGCGGCCCGATCGGGCTGTGCGCGGTGGCGGTGGCCGAGGCGGCCGGCGCGTCGCTGGTGATCGCGACCGACGTCGAACCGTACCGGCTCGACATGGCGGGCCGCATGGGGGCCGACCTGGTTATCGATGGGCGTCAGGCCGACCTGGTGCCCAGGGTGCTGGAAGCCACCGGCGGCGACGGCGTGGAGGTGGTGCTCGAGATGAGCGGCGCCCAGCCGGCCCTGGACACCGCGCTGGCGATCATCACCCGCGGCGGCCGCATCAGCCTGCTCGGGATCTTCAGCCAGCCGGCCAGGGTCGACCTGTCCGATCTCGTCATCCAGAAGGGCGTGCGGCTGTATGGCATCTACGGACGGCGCCTGTACGACACATGGGAGCGCACCCAGGCGCTGCTGCGCGGTGGCCTGGACGTGACCCCCATCATCACCCACCGCTTCGACCT
>DATEOS010000184.1:0-2255 GCA_035273815.1 Candidatus Limnocylindria bacterium | reverse complement strand
CGTTCCAGGCGGCGGCGAAGACGGCCCACTTGCCGATGAAGCCGCTGGTCAGCGGGATGCCGGCGAAGCTGAGCATGAACACCGAGAACACCACAGCGGCGGCCGGCGAGCGGCGAGCCAGCCCGACCCAGCTGGACAGCTGGGTCGCCTCGCCGCTGGGGTCGCGGACCAAGGTGATCACGGCGAAGGCGCCGAGGGTGGCCGCGCCGTACGCCACCAGGTAGAACATCACCGACGAGACGCTGGTCAGCGAGCCGCTGGGGCTGCCGGAGGCGGCCTGCGAGGCGCCGACGAAGGCGGTCATCAAGAAGCCGGCGTGCGCGATCGAGGAGTACGCCAGCATCCGCTTCACGTCGGTCTGGCTGATGGCGACGATCGATCCGACCGCCATGGTGGCGACGGCGACGATCGCCATCATCGGCTGCCAGTCCCACCGGTCGGCGCCGAGCCCCACGTAGAAGACCCGCATCAAGGCCCCGATGGCGGCGATCTTGGTGCAGGCCGCCATGAAGGCGGTCACGGCCGTCGGGGCGCCGGCGTACACGTCCGGGGTCCAGGAGTGGAACGGTACGGCGCCGAACTTGAACAGCAGCCCGATCCCGGTCAGCGCCATGCCGGCCAGCAGCAGCTTGGTGTCGGCGGTGCCGGCCCGCACAGCGGTGTCGATGGCCGACAGGTCGAAGGAGCCGGCGTAGCCGTACAGCATGGCGATGCCGTAGAGGAAGATCGCGGACGACATGGCCCCCAGCAGGAAGTACTTCAGCGAGGACTCCTGCGACAGCAGCCGGCGACGCCGAGCCAAACCGCACAGGATGTAGAGCGGCAGGGACAAGATCTCCAACGCCAAGAACATGGTGATCAGGTCGGCCGACGCCGGGAACAGCATCATCCCCGACAGGGCGAACAGGGCGAGCGGGTAGACCTCGGTGTGCTCCACGCCGGCCTTGACCGCCTCCTCCTCCGCCGGTGTCCCGGGGACGGCGGCGGCCTGCGGAGCGAAGATGCTGGCCCCGTTCTCCGCGGTCCGATCGGCGATCAACAAGAACGAGATCGCGCCGAAGATGAGCAGGATGAACCACATGAAGTAGGTCGGGCCGTCGATGCTGACCGAGCCGACCACGGCCACCGTCGGTGGGTGGACCGACCAGTTGCGCAGCGTCATGAACAAGGCGGCGGCGATGGCCGCGTAGACGATGGTGAGCTGAGCGACCCGGCGGCTGCCGCGGGGCACGAAGCCTTCCACCAGGACCCCGAGGCAGGCCCCGGCGAAGATCAGGATGAAGGGCATCAACAGCCCGTACTCGATGTTGGGTGCGGTGATGTCCATGGCTCAGCGCCCCCCTTCTGCCGACACCCACGGTTCGGGATCAGTCACGCCGACGTGCTCCATGGTGGCCTGCACCGAGGGCTCGATGATGTCGAGCATCGGCTTCGGGAATATGCCCAGCACCAGGATCAAGATCACCAGCGGCGCCAGGGCCAGCCGTTCCCGCCCGTTGAGGTCGTCGGTGATGGTGCGTTCGACGTCCGGGGTGACCGGTCCGGTCATGGTGCGTTGGTACATCAACAAGATGTAGAGCGCGGCCAGCACGATGGCCAGCGTGGAGACCGCGGCGTACGCGGGGTAACGGCTGAACGTACCGGCCAGCACCATGAACTCCGACACGAAGCTGGACAGACCCGGCAGCGACAGCGTCGACAGCCCGGCGAACAGGAACAACGATGCCGCCACCGGCGCGATCTTCTGCACCCCGCCGAACGCGTACACGTCGCGCGAGCCGCGCCGCTTGATCAGGTAGCCGACGACCAGGAACAATCCCGCGGTCGAGAGCCCGTGGTTGAGCATGTAGAGGGTGGATCCGACCATCGACTGCGAGGTGAAGGCGAAGATGCCCAGCACGATGAAGCCGAAGTGGCTGATCGAGGTGTAGGCGATCAGGCGCATCAGGTCCCGGCTGCCGATGGCGGCGATGGCCCCGTACAGGATGGAGATGGTGGCCAGCACCAGCACCACCGGCGTCGCCCACGACGACGCCTCGGGGAACAGACCGAGGCAGAACCTGATCATGCCGAAGGTGCCGATCTTGTCCATCACGCCGACCATCATGGTGGCACCACCCGGGCTGGACTCCTCGGCGGCGTCGGGCAGCCAGGTGTGCAGCGGCACCAGCGGCGCCTTGATCGCAAAGGCGAACATGAAACCGAGGAAGAGCCAGCGGCCGGTGTCGGTGGCGATGTCCAGCTGGCTCAGGTCG
>DATEOS010000183.1:0-11552 GCA_035273815.1 Candidatus Limnocylindria bacterium | reverse complement strand
CGATGGCGATGATCGGGCTCCGTTTCTCACTCAGGCCGGCGTTGTAGCCGACCAGCCCCAGGCTCAGGATCACCCCGGCCAGCAACAGCAGAAGAATGGTCGGGGGCACGCGGGCATAGAAGCCGGCCACGAAGCGTGATGTATGCAGGTCGATGACATCGTTCAGCGACTCGATGAACAGAGCAGTGACGTCCGACCCCTGGGTCCGCGCAACCTCCTCCGCGATCGACCACATCTGTGCCTGGAGCTCCTCGGAACGCTCGACGTTGGCGAGAAGCTGCGCCTCGTCCGACGTCGCGATTCTGAGTCCCACGTACTCGCGAATGAGCGCTCGCAGCTCCGACGACGCGGGCTCGTCCAGGTAGCCGGCGCGCAGGTATTCGGTGCCAATGGCATTCGTTTCGGCCAGCACCAGCGCGCGGCGCGCGTCGAACCGGTCGGCCGCCATGCCCATCGTGATCGCCAGCAGGAACGCCATCAGGCCCAGGATGGCGCCGACGATGATCCCCGTGGGACCGTCGTCTGGCTTGGCATCCTCGCTGGCGCGCCGTCGGCCCCACTTCCCGATCTGATAGCCGATCTCGTAGACCGCCGCGGTGATCGCGACGAAGAGCGCAATCAACACGACGATCGGGAGGCTGTCGAGAGGCTGGTTGGTCATCTCAGCGTGATCTCTCCGCGGTGGGATCGCGATGGTACAGGGGCCATCGCTGACGACTTCGCGAGACCACGGTATCCTGCGCCGCCATGCGCCTGCTCATCGTCGAGGACGAGCTCGACCTCGCCACGGCCCTGGCCACCGGTCTGCGCCGCGAAGGCTATGCGATCGACACCGCCGCGAGTGCGGCGGAGGCGCGCGAGCGTCTCGAGGATGCGCCCTACGACGTGGTCTGCCTGGATTTGGGACTCCCCGATGCCGACGGTCGGGAGGTCTGCCGCAGCCTTCGCGCCGGCGAGCTCAACCTGCATGGCACCGCGCCACCGCGCGTCCTGATGCTCACGGCCCGGGACGGGCTCGATGACCGGGTGGGAGGCCTGGATGACGGCGCGGATGACTACCTGGTCAAGCCGTTCAGCTTCGCGGAGCTCGCCGCGCGGGTTCGTGCCCTTGCGCGACGCCCGACCATCAATGAAGGGGCCACCATCCGGCTGGGTAGCCTGGTGCTCGACGCGGCCCGGCACGAGGCGCACCGCAACGGCCACCGTCTGGACCTGACGCCCAAGGAGTTCGCCCTCCTCCGCTACCTCATGCTCCATCCGGGTGACGTCCTGACACCGGAGCGCCTGCTCGAGCACGTTTGGGACGATCGGGCCGACCCGTTCACCAACACGGTCCGCGTCACCGTCAGCAACCTGCGCCGCAAGCTTGCCGAGGCCGGCTCCGGGCAGCCGATCGAGACGGTCGTGGGGGTTGGCTATCGCCTCGCGGAGGCCGTCGCGTGAGTCAGTTACCGCTGCGACGCATAGGCGCGTCCATCCGATCGGTTCGCTTCCGGCTCGCCATGCTGGTGACCGCTGCGCTGATCGTCACGGCCGGAGTCCTCGTGCTGGGCATGAACCTGGCCCTGGACAAGGTGGCGGCGACCATTCCGGACGAGCAGCCGACGACCATCGAAGGCGAACTGCTGCGCATTCTCGACATGAGCCTCACCGAGATCGCGGGCAGTGGGGAGTCTGGCACCGATGCGCTGCTGCGCGTGGAGCAGGCCGTCCGAGATCAGACGCTCCAGCTGGTTCGCAACCTGTCCCTGGCCGCGCTGCTCCTGCTGGTGCCGGTCGGTCTTGCCATCGGCTGGGCTGTCGCCGGGCGCGTCGTACGACCGGTGGGCAAGATCGCCGGCGTCGCGCGGGAGATCGAGGCCACCGATCTCTCGCGGCGCATCCACCTCGACGGCCCGCCCGACGAGATGCGCGATCTCGCCGACACGTTCGACGCGATGCTCGATCGGCTCGATCAGGGTGTGCGGACCCAGCGCCGCTTTGTCGAGGACGCCTCGCACGAGCTGCGGAACCCGCTGGCGGTCATCAGGACGACGCTCGATGTCGCGCTCTCGGAACCCGAGGACGCGGAGGGGCTGCGCCGCGCCGCCGAGGTTGCTCGCCGCACTGCGGACCGGATGTCCACCACGGTCGACGAGCTCATGGCACTGGCTCGGACCAATGCCCAGCCCGAGCAGCGCGGTTCCGTGGACCTGGCCGACGTGGTGGCGGAGGTTGCCCAGGAGTACGAAGCCGAGGCCTCGACCCGTGGCGTCCGGCTGTCGTGGCTCGCTCCGTCCGGCCTGCTCGTCGAGGGCGACCGAACCGCGTTGAAGCGCGCCCAGGCGAACCTGGTCTCGAACGCGCTCCGGGTGGCTCCCTCCGGCTCGGTGGTCCACTGCCGCGCCGGACGAGCCGACGGATGGCTGTGGTTGGGTGTGCGCGACCTCGGACACGGGATCGCGCCCGACGACCAGGCCCTGGTCTTCCGTCGCGCCTGGCGCGATGGGGCACCGACGGCAGAAGGCGAAGGCCGAGGCCTGGGGCTGGCCCTGGTGCGCCAGATCGCCGAGGCCCATGGCGGCACGGTCAGCGTGGCCTCGGTACCCGGCCAGGGGGCCAGCTTCGTCGTGTGGCTGCCGGACCGAACGGCGGACGCGACGGCGGTCCCGGTGGGTGACCTCCGAGCCATGGCCGACCCGCTGTGGATGGTGGGCGCCGCCTCCTGAGCGGACCTTTAGGTCGCCCTTACACCGCGCGAATGCCCACGTTATCGGCTGTTTCCTAGCCTCCGGGTCAGTGGCCGGACCGGGTTTGGTCCGACCTGCATTCGAAACGTACCGATCCGGAGGCCGCTCCCGTGGACGATCCCTTCGCTGGCGACGACCGCCAGCACCGCAGCTGGCGCGACCTGCCGCCGACACCACCCCTCGTATGGCCCGCCGCCGCGCCGCTCGCGACCGCGACGGCTGGGGTTGGCGCAGCCCCGATCCCAGCGCCCCGCCGCTCCAGGCGGCCCTCGCGCCGGTTCATCGTTGGCACGGCAGTCCTGGTGGGCGCCATCCTGCTCGTCGGCACCGGGGCGCTTACCGCCGGCAGCCAGCTCGTGGCGCTGCTGGCGCCGCCCGTCAAGGCCGGTGGTGCGGGCAGCGCGGACAAAGGGGCCGCGGTGGTCCCGCCCAGCGATGAGCAGCTGGCGGACACGATCGCAAAGCTCCTGCCCTCGGTCGTGCAGATCGAGGCCGGTGGCGCGATCGGCACGGGCTTTGTGGCAGCCGATGGTGGCCTGATCCTCACCGCCTCCCATGTCGTCGGACAGTCGGACACGGTCACCCTGCGGCTCCAGGACGGCACCAGCGTCTCCGGCGCCGTGGTTGCGGTGGACAAGTCCATCGATACCGCCGTCATCCGGGCCGATGAGAGTGCCGCGACCGATCTGAAGCCCCTCGCCCTCGGCGCCCTCGCCGACGTGCAGGTGGGCGAGATGACCATCGCCGTCGGGAGCCCGTTCGGCCTGAGCCAGACGGTCACCACGGGCATCGTGAGCGCGCTCGGCCGGACGGTCCCGACGCCCATGGGCGAGCTGCATGACCTGATCCAGACCGATGCCGCGATCAACTCGGGCAACTCCGGCGGTCCGCTGATCGACCGCGACGGCCGCGCGATCGGCATCAACACCGCCATCGCCAGCGCCTCGGGCGGCAGCGACGGCGTCGGGTTCGCGGTGCCGATCGACCAGGCCCGCCAAATCCTGGACAAGGTCAAGGACGGCACGTGGAAGCCCGAAGACAACAACCCAGCCGACAGCATGGACCCCCTGGGCGGACTGTTCGACCAGTTCCTTGGTCCCGATGGGCTGGACGGCCTGGGTGACCTGTTCGGACTGGGTCCCGGCGGATCGCAGCCGCCAGGCGGCTCGGACGGTTCGGAGCTGGCCGACCGGCTTCTCCGCGAGCTGCTTGACGAGCTGCAGCGTGAGCTCGCCCCCGACGCGCCGGCTCCGCCGCCCGCACCTGAAACCACACCGAGTCCGGAGGCGACGCCCGCGCCGGACGAGGCGAATGAACCGGGCGCCGACGCCATCGACAGCCTGATGCAGCAGCTCCTGGACGAGCTGCTGCGAGGCCTGGATTCGAATGGGATTCCCCAGCCATTCGCCCCCGACGGCGGGACCGGCGACCAGGGAGCATGACCATGCCCATCGACCTTTCCACCACTCGCCTGGCCCAGGTCCGTCACGAGCTGGGCCGGGTCATCGTTGGCCAGGATCGGGTCGTCGACCGTCTCCTGGTTGCCGTCCTGGCAGACGGGCACGTCCTGCTGGAGGGCGCACCCGGCCTTGGCAAGACCCTGCTGCTGGCGACGCTGGCGCGGATCCTGGGTGGCTCGTTCAACCGCATCCAGTTCACGCCGGACCTGATCCCGTCCGACATCGTCGGAACCCGGATCTTTCGGCCCTCATCCGAGACGTTCGATGTCGAACCCGGACCAATCCTGGCCAACGTGGTCCTGGTCGACGAGATCAACCGCGCCCCCGCCCGGGTCCAGTCCGCGCTGCTCGAGGCGATGGCGGAGCGGCAGGTCACGGTTGGCGGCCGCACCTTCCCGATGCCGCGGCCGTTCCTGGTCGTGGCAACCCAGAACCCCGTCGAGTCGGAGGGTGTCTATCCGCTGGCCGAGGCGCAGCGCGACCGGTTCCTGATGCGGATTCCGGTCGATTACCCGACGCCGACCGAGGAGCGAGCGATCGTCGCCCGCATGGCCGATGAACCACCCCAGGCAGCACGCCTGCTCGATGCGCCCGACGTGGTCGACCTTCAGATCGCGGCCCAGCAGGTCGCGGTCGACGAGGCAGCGGTCGACTATGCCATCCGCCTGGTGCTCGCGACCCGCGATCCCGCGGATCACGGGCTGCCGAAGCTGGTGGGCCTCCTCGAGTACGGCGCGAGCCCGCGAGCATCGCTGGGGCTCGTCAGGAGCGCCCGGGCCATGGCGCTGCTGCGCGGACGCGAACGTGCGGTGCCACAGGACGTCTACGACGTGGCGTACGACATCCTCAACGCGCGGCTGGCGCTGTCCTACCGGGCCCTGGCCGAGGGGTTCACGATCGACGACGTCCTCGTCGAGCTGCTCACGACGGTCCCGGCTCCAGGCTCGCATGCGTGGCCGCCCATCGCCACGGCAGCGACGGCCCGCCCGACGCCCGAGGCGGTCACGCCCGTCAGCGTGCCCTCCGACGCTCCGGCGGACACGCCGCCGATCGTCCTGCCGGGCGAACCAACGGCCGCGAGGTGACCTCCCCAGCGGGCGCGGGTCTCGACCTGCCGGCCCGGCTACGCCGCATCGAGCTCGCGGTGAGCCACAAGGTTCTTGGTCGGCGTGACGGCCGGCATCCGTCGCTGGTGGTCGGCCACGGTGTCGAGCCCGGCGAAGCACGGCCGTACGAGCCGGGCGACGACGTCCGCCGCATGGACTGGTCGATCCTGGCGCGTACCGGAGAGCCGCACGTCCGCGACGCCGTGCAGGAGCGCGACCTCGACGTCGCGGTCCTGGTCGACCGGTCCGGCAGCCTCGACTTCGGGACGGTCGGGTGGCGCAAAGCCGACCTGGCGGTGAGCGTGGCATCGGCCGTATCCGGGCTTGCCGTCCTCGGCGGTGATCGCATCGGTGCGGTGGTGGCGACCGCCCAGGGACCACGGATCGTGCCCATCCGCGGCGGTCGGCGGCATCTGATGGGCCTCGTGGGCAGCGTGGCCCGTTCCCCACTCGGGGGAGAGGTCGATCTCGGCACGGCCATCGACGGTCTCCGTCATGTCCTGCCGCGCCGTGGCCTGGCAATCGTGGTCTCGGACTTCATCGCTCCCATCGAGACCTGGAGGCCGGCACTGGCGCGGATCGGACGTCGCAGCGAAGTCATCGCCATCGAGGTCGTTGACCCGCGCGAGCTCCGGCTGCCCGATGTCGGCCTGCTGGTGATCGAAGATCCCGAGACCGGCCGCCAGCGGACCATCGACACCGCCGACGAGGGCTTCCGCTTCCGCCTGGCAGATGCCGCCGATCGTCGTCGCCGCGCGCGCTCGTCTGCCATCCGGCGAGCGGGCGCCACGCACCTGCAGCTCCGCACGGACATGGAGTGGACTGGCCCGCTGGCGGCCTGCCTCTTCCAGCACCGTCGTGCCCGAGCGCTGGGCCGACAGGCCGCCTCGCATCCCGCCGCCGGCGCCACCCGATGATCCAGTTCGCGCCCGATCTCACCTTTCTCGCGCCCGAGCGGTTCGCGCTCCTGCTGGTACCAGTGCTGCTGGCTCTGCTGTACCTCGTCAGGCAGCGCCGACGCCTCGTGTACGTGGTGCGATTCACCGATCCGGAGCTGATCGACAGTGTGGCCCCGCGGCGGCCCGGACTGCGGCGCCACCTCGTCGCCGCCGTCTACCTGCTCGCGACGGCCCTGATCGTGATCGCGGCTGCCCGCCCCGCCATGGCGGTGGAGGTCGCGAACGAGCCGACGGTGGTCCTCGCCTTCGACACCTCGATCTCGATGGAGGCGACGGATGTCGCGCCCAGCCGCATCGTGGCCGCCCGCGAGGCAGCCCATCGGTTCATCGAGGTCGTACCGGCGGGGGTCCGGGTCGGCCTGGTGGCCTTTGACCAGGCAGCACGGGTCATCATCCCGCCGACCACGACGAAGGTGGTCCTCGACCGCGCAATCGATCGGCTGTCGTTGGACGAGGGAACGGCCATCGGCGAGGCCATCTACACGGCGCTCGACCTGCTCGAGTCGGACAGGCCGGCCGATGGGCAGGAGGGAGCAGGGTCGATCGTGCTGATGTCGGACGGCGACACGACGATGGGGCGGCCCGAAGGGGAAGCGGCTCGCGAGGCGCAGCGCCGTGGCATCAAGATCAGTACCGTCGCCTTTGGCACGGATAACGGATCGGTGACGCTCGACTTCATGACGGTCCCGGTGCCGGTCGATCGCGAAGCACTGCGCGACATTGCCGAGACCACAGGTGGCAAGGTGTTCGAAGCCGCCTCCGCCGAGGAGATCATGTCGGTGTTCGAGAACCTCGGCGAGGGCGTCGGCACGCGGACGGAGCCACGCGAGATCACCGATGCCCTGGCCCTTGCAGCGCTCTTGACCGCAGCAGTCGCAGCGGTTGGCTCGCTTGCCTGGTTCGCGCGCATCCCCTGAATCGTCTTTGCCTCGACATGGCCCCGCGGCCGCATGCCAGCAGGCGCAGCCGGAGGCTCACTCCGGAAGGTCCGGCGGACGCGGAAAGGGGCTATCGGGCGGGCGGTTCGCCTGGTGGCGAGGTATCCGCTTCGAGAGCCGCTTCCTCGGCGGCAGGCGGCGCCTTCACGCCCGGCGGCGGCGTCTCGCTGACACCGGTCTCGTCGCTCACTCCTGTCGTTGAGGCGCCGGCGGCACCAGACGCGGCCGCCGCTCCGGGTCCGGCCCCGGGCGTGGCGTCCTCGATGGCTCCGCCGCCGTCTGGCAGGGGCTCACCATCGGGCCCCAGGCCATCGTCGGGAGGTGGCTTCATCTGGTTGGACCGGTACCACGCATAGAGAGCCGCGGCGCCGGTGCCGAAGAGCCCGATCCCGATCACCCAGGGCAGCAGGCCGCCGGTCCCGCTGTCCGTCGGCTCGGGCGCAGGCGACGCGCTCGCCGAAGCCGAGGCGGATGCGCTTGGGCTGGCTGACGCCGATGGGCTCAGCGTCGGCGTGGGCTCGAGGGTCGGCGTAGCGGTGGGCTCCTGCGTGGCCGTCGGCTCCTGCGTCGGCTCGGCGGTGGGCTCCTGCGTGGCGGTCGGCTCCTGCGTGGGCTCAGCCGTCGGCTCCTGCGTGGGCTCAGCGGTGGGCTCGGCAGTCGGTTCGGCCGTTGGCGCGATCGTTGGCTCCGCGGTGGGTTCCGGTGTTGGCGCCAGCGTCGGTGTGGGCGCCAGCGTTGGGGTTGCCACCGCCTCAGACGTCGACGGCTCCGGGGTCGGGCAGTCGATCTCGCCGGTCGCCGCCAGGAATGTCCCGATGGCATCCGAGGCGATCTGCACGTCCGCCATCGCGGCGGTCACGGTCGCCGCATCGCCGGATTCGATGGCCGATCGCAGCGCGGCGCTCGCCGCGGTGGTCAGGTCCAGCGCGCTCTGGAACAACGTCCGGATGCGATCGCTGACCTCGTCCTCCGAGGCGGCATCAAGCGCCTCCTTGCCGTCCGCAGCAGCCTGATCGAGGGCGTCGAGCGCGTCGTTGGCGGCCGCGTTCTCCGGGGTCCCGGACTGCGCGACCAGGGCGGGATCGAGCGCCAGCAATGCGGTGAGCTGCTCCTGGATGGCGGTGCCATACGTATTGAGCCCGCAAGCCGCAGTGCGGAGCGGCGAGCCGCAGGCGACGACTCCCAATATGAGCAGCCAGAGAACCACGAAGGTCGTCGAGGAGCGGCGGCGCATCAGCATCGGGCGCAGGGTAGCACGGCCGCCGGGCGAACAAGGATGGTGTCGCGGGTCGTCTCGAAGGGGCGCGGCGGGCCGGTACGCTTCGCCGATGAGAGGCCAGACGCTCCCCGTCCGCGCGGCGATGGTCAGCCTCTACGTCGCGGTCGGCGCCTTCTATCCATTCATCCCGGTGTACTACCAATCGCTGGGCATCGGCCTGGATGGCATCGGACTGTTGGGAGCCCTGGCGGCCGCGGCGGGCGCCGTCGCGGCTCCCTTGTGGGGCGCGGCCGCTGACCACATCCGGTCCCCGCGAGCGGTCATGCCGCTGGCCGCTGCTGGGGCCGCCATAGCGGCTGCCCTGCTATCGGTGGTCACGCCGGTCCTGCCGCTGGTGGTGACGGCGGCGGCGCTCGCCGGGTGCATGGCCGGTGTCGCGCCCATCCTCGACGCCCGTGCGCTGGACGTGGTGGGTGGCGATCCCAACCGCTACAGCCTGCTGCGGGTCTGGGGCTCTGGGTCGTTCATCGTCAGCGTCCTGCTGGTCGGCTGGCTGATCGACCAGACCCAGATCACGGCTATGTTCGCGGTGCTGGCCGGTGCGCTCTTCGTCACGGGCCTGATTGGCCTGGCCTTCCGCGGCCAGGCAGGGGTCGCCGCCGCTGCGCCGCACCTGGCCGGCATCGGCGCCGTCCTGCGCAGCCCGACCATTGGTCCGTTCCTGCTGGCCATCCTGCTGGTCTGGAGCTCGAACATGGCCATCAACGCCTTCTTCTCGATCCACCTGGTGGACATCGGCGCCGAGAGCGCGCTGGTGGGGGCCGCCTGGGCGATCGGCGCGCTGGTCGAGATCCCGGTCATGCTCGGCTATCCCTGGCTGGGCGGCCGTTTCGGCGTCGAGCGGCTGCTGCTGGTGGGTGCATCGGCCTTCCTGTTGCGAGCCATCGCCGTGCTGATCCTGCAGGATCCGGTGTTGGCCACTGCCACCATGGCCGTGCACGGCATCGGCTTCGCGCTGGTGCTGGTGGGCGGCGTCGTCTACGTCTCGCGCCACGCTCCGCCCGGGACGGCTGCCACCGCCCAGGGCGTGCTGGGTGCCACAATCTTCGGCGTAGCCGCGATTCTCGGCCCGGGCGTGGGCGGTCTGCTGGCAGGCTGGCTGAGTCTGGAGGGCATGTTCACCGTGGCCACCATTGGCTGCGGTTTGGCGGTCCTCGTGCTGGCCTGGGCGCTCCGCCGGCAGGACCAGGCGCCGCTGATCACCGCTCACGACCGGATCCGCGCGCCCTCCGGGTCATAGAGCGGCTCGGACGCCACCGCCGCGCCAACCCACTCAGTGCCCGACCCGAGTCAACGAATTTCCTTTGGCCGATATCATCGGCCGATGCCCAGCCCGCCTCGCATCCTGGTGACCACCCACGGGCCTGAGCAGGCGGCGCGCGAGGAGCCCACCTGGCAGACCTTCGGCCGCTACGTGGAGGCCGTGCACATAGCCGGCGGAGAGGCGGTGCTGATCTCTCCGCAAGCCGGCGGGAGCGAACGCGCCCGCGCCCTCACCGAGATGGACGGCCTGCTGCTTCCCGGCGGCGCCGATCTGGACCCGGCTCGTTATGGCCAGCCACCGCACCCGACGACCGCTGTCGAGGAGGGCCGGGACGAGCTGGAGCTCGCAGCCTGGCACGTCGCTCGGGAGCGTGGCCTGCCGGTCCTGGGCGTGTGCCGCGGCATGCAGGCGATCAACGTCTTCAGCGGCGGGTCGCTGATGCAGCACGTCGATGGCCACGACTCGCCGCTGTATCCGTCGGCCGAGGCGCACGCCCACCCCATGCGGCTCATCGGGCGGTCGCGGCTGGCCGGCGTCCTGGGCCTCGACGGAGGTTCGGATACCACGCTCGAGGTCAACACGTACCACCACCAGGCGATCGGCCCAGAGCAGATGGGCGCGGGCTTGGCGGTGGCCGGCACCACGCTGGACGGCGCACAGGTGGAAGCCTTCGAGGCCGCCGATCCCGAGAACTGGATCTTCGGCGTGCAGAACCACCCGGAGCGTCCGGAGTTCACGCCACCGGAGTTCGCTCGCCTATGGGAGGCGTTCGTCGCGGCTGCAGCTCACGGCCAGCGCGGCTAGGTCAGGTCGACGAAGACGTTCTTGAGCTCGGTGTACATCTCCAGCGCGTGCATGCCCAGCTCGCGCCCGACGCCGGACATCTTGTAGCCGCCGAATGGCGCCTCGGTGTGGACCGACGCGTTCGAGTTCACGCTGAGCACCCCGGCGCGGACGCCCTTCGCCACCCGCAGCGCACGGCCGATGTCACGGCTCCAGATGGAGCCGGACAGCCCGTACGGCGTGTCATTGGCCAGCTTGATCGCCTCCGCCTCGTCAGCGAAGGGCACCACGGTGACCACTGGCCCGAAGATCTCCTCGCGCACGATGCGCATGTCCGGCCGGCAGGCATCGAAGATGGTCGGCCGCAGGTAGGCGCCGATGTCGAATGGGTCGCCGGTCGGGGCGTCACCGCCCGTGATCAGCTCCGCCCCTTCGCCCTTGCCCGCCTCGACGTATTCCATGACCCGTTCGCGCTGCTTGAAGCTGACCAGGCTGCCAACCTCTGTCTGCTCGTCCGCCGGGTCGCCCAGCTTCACCTTCTCGGTCGCGTCCTTCAGCAGCTCGACGGCGCGGTCGTGGATGCTGGCCTCCACGAAGATCCGGCTGCGCGCGCAGCAGTCCTGGCCGGCGTTGTCGAAGACGGCATACGGCGCCTCGGCGGCCCAGCGCTCGAGGTCGGCATCGGCGAAGACGATGTTGGGGCTCTTGCCGCCAAGTTCCAGGCTGACCTTCTTGATGGTGGTGGATGCCAGCCGCATGATCTCCTGCCCGGTGGTCGTCTCGCCGGTGAAGGCGATCTTGCCGACGCCCGGATGCGCCGCCAGCGCGGCGCCGGCCGAGCCGCCCGGCCCGGTGACCACGTTGACTACACCCGCCGGGACGCCGGCCTCCAGTGCCAGCTGACCCAGCCGGATGGCCGTGAGCGGCGTGTAGCTGGCGGGCTTCAGAATGGCGGTGTTGCCAGCAGCCAGTGCCGGGCCCAGCTTCCACGACGCCATGTTGATGGGGAAGTTCCAGGGCACGATCAGGCCGCA
>DATEOS010000182.1:0-2063 GCA_035273815.1 Candidatus Limnocylindria bacterium | reverse complement strand
TCATCGCCAGCACGAACGCGGCGATACCAAATGTGATGACGATGGCCGTCAAAATCATGCCCTGCGCCAACGGATCTGCGGTGGTGGTCTGGCCTTCGCTGGTTCGGCCACGGATCGGCGGGTTACCCGACGGGCCGCCGACGGTGAGGATCAGCAGATTGATGGCGTTGCCGATCAACAACAGCCCCAACAGCATCCGCGTCAGGTTGCGTTCCAGCAGCAGATAGACACCCGCGCTGGTGAGGCCGCCGATCATGATGAGCGGGATGAGGTAGGTGCTCATGCCGAGTTCACCGTCCCGCGCTGCTGGCCCATCTCCACGTCGATGCGGGCACCCAGGCTGCGCAGCACGTCGAGCACGAGTCCGACGACGATGAGGTACACCCCGAGATCGAAGAACAGCGCCGTGACGAATTTGACGGTGCCGAGCACCGGGACGTCGAACTCGACGACGGCCGAGGACAGCACCGGCGCGCCGAGCAGCAGCGAGGCCGCGGCGGTGCCTGCGGACAGCCCGAGCCCGACGCCGAGGATCTTCCCTGCGTCCAGGGGCAGCGTCTCGCCGAGCTCGTAGCGGCCACCGGCCAGGTAGCGCAGCACCAGCGCGAGCCCCGCGGTCAGCCCGCCCGCGAAGCCACCGCCGGGAGTGTTGTGGCCGGCGAAGAAGAAGTACGCCGACAGCACCATGATGAGCGGGAAGATGACCCTGGTGGCCACCTCGAGCACCAGCGAGCGGTGCCGCGGGTCGCGGAGTTCGCTGCCGCGCAACCACGTCACCTCGCCGGCCGCGGGCGAGTTGGCGTAGGTGCCGACGGGGCCGATGTCGGGCTGGCCGGCGTCCGACACCCGGGGTGCGGCGCCGAACCGCCGGTGCCGGAACACCAGCGACGCCACCCCCGTCGCGGCCACCAGCAACACCATGACCTCGCCCATGGTGTCCCAGGCGCGGATGTCGACCAGCAGCACATTGACCGCATTCGCGCCGTGCCCGCGGTAATAGGCGGCGTCGGGCAGCAACTCGGCGATCGGTCTGCTGTCGCGGGCCGCCATCGCGAACACCGCCAGCCCGGTGACCGCCGCGCCGACCGCCAGGGACAACGCGGCCCGCGGCAGCCGGCTGCGGCTGATGTTGGACCGGTCGGCCTCGGCCGGCAGGGTACGCAGCACCAGCACGAAGATCACCAGCAGCAGCGTCTCCACCAGGAACTGGGTCAAAGCGAGGTCGGGAGCGCCGTGGAAGGCGAAGATGGCGCCGCAGCCGTAGCCGGTGACGCCGACCAGCAGCACCGCGGCCAACCGGTTGCGCATCACCGTGGCGCCCACCGCGGCGGCGAGGATGACCAGGCCGACGACCACCTGCAGCGGGGAATCCCAGAGCGCAAGTTCCGGGCGGTCCCGGGCGCCCAGCACCAGGGCGGCCACCGGCAGCAGCACCAGGGTGCACAGGATCACCGACTGCGTCGCGGGCAGCGACCCGCGCTGGGTCTGGGCAGTGGTGCGGACCGCCAGCACGTCCAGACCCCGCATCACCTCGTCGTAGATCCGGTCCGCGTTGCCCAGTGGGGTGAAGCCCCTTTTCCCGCGCGGCAACCGTTGCCGGCCGAAGAACACCACCGTGCCGACCGCCAGGATCAGCACCGAAAGCAGCAGCGGCGCGCCCACTCCATGCCACAGCGCGAGGTGATACTCGGCCCGGCCGGGGACGGTCTTGGCGTAACCGCCGAGCGCGGAATCCAGCGCCGCCGGGTACAGCCCGAAAACCAGTCCCGCGGCGGCCAGGATGGCCGGCGGCAGCAGGAAGTTCACCGGCGGGCGGTGCATCTCCTGCACCCGGACGCTGGGTTCGGTCTGACCCTTGCCGGAAAAGGCGCCCCACAGGAAGCGCAGGCTGTAAATGGTGGTGAAGACCGAGCCGATCGCGATGCCGGCCAGGACGAAGGGCGCGGCCGGCCCGAGTGCGGCACTGTGCAGCACGGTCTCCAGATCCGCCTCCTTGGCGACGAACCCGAAGAACGGGGGCAACGCCGCCATGCTGGCCGTCGCGCCCACTGCGATGACGAGCA
>DATEOS010000181.1:0-3655 GCA_035273815.1 Candidatus Limnocylindria bacterium | reverse complement strand
TGCCGTTCCTTCGCGAGGCGCTGCGCACGGAGAACCACGAGCCGTCGTTCGCACTGCTGAAGGGCTGGCGCAACTACCTCTGCCTGGCGCGGCTTCACCAAGCCGTCGGGGCGCAGCGGACGCTGCTCGAGCCCGACAAGCATGACGAGCTCACCGCGGTCGCGGCCTGGGCCAGCCGCACCTCCGATGGCTCACTGAGCGACCTGCCATCGGCGCCGAGTCCCGAGGTCTGGGATGAAGTGAGCGCCGAGTCCGATCTCTGTCCGCGGCTGCAATGCGAACACTTCGACCGCTGCTTCGTCTTCCGCGCGCGCCGGCAGGCGGCGCAGGCCGACGTCGTGGTGGTCAATCATCACCTGCTGGCGGCCGACCTGCAGGTACGCCAGGCCAGCGACAACTGGCAGGAGGCAGCGGTGCTGCCGCCGTATCAGCGGATCGTGCTCGACGAGGCGCACCATCTCGAGGATGTCGCCGCAGGGCATCTCGGTACCCAGGTCTCGAGTCGTGGCGTGCGCCGCCTGCTCGGCCGGTTCGAGTGGAACGGGCGGGGGCTGATACCCACGCTCTTTCACGAGCTCCGCTCCATCGATGACCTGCTGGCGCGCGCGAGCCTCGATCTCCTGCGGGACCGGCTCGTGCCCGCGCTGGCCGATGCCCGCCGGGCATCCGACCAGCTGTTCACGCGGCTGGCGGGACTTCTCGACGAGGCGCCCGGTGGGCAGCGGCGGTTCGACGATGAGTTCGCCAGCGACCCGGTGTGGGCCGCGGGCCTCTCCGCGGAACTCGAGGCGGCGTTGCGCGCATTCCAGGTGCTGCGCGACTCGGTCGAGACCATCGCCGGCCGGCTCGAGCAGGCCGACGTGTCCGAGCGCCGGCTCCGGCTCCTGCAGGAACTGCGTGCGGTGCTCGGCCGGCTGGAGGTCGTGTCCGAAGGGCTGGTCCACACGCTGAAGCCGGCGGCCAACGACGAACCGGTGGTGCGCTGGATCGAACGCAGCGGCAAGCGGGGCGGCGACGTAAAACTGGCGGCGGTGCCGCTCGACCTGGCCCCGGTGCTGCGGGAGCTGCTGTTCGACAAGGCAAAGACCATCGTGCTCACCAGCGCCACGCTGGCGGCATCGGGCGACTTCGGTTTCATGGAAGGCCGGCTCGGTCTGGCGGGCGGCGACTCACCGGTCACGGTGCGTGAAACCTTCCCATCGCCGTTCGACTATCCGAGCCAGTGTGTCTTCGGCGTCCCGACCGACATCCCCGACCCGCGCGAGGACGAGGCTGGCCATGCCTCGGCCACCCTCTCGGCGATCATCGACCTCGCCTATGCGTCCGACGGGGGCATGTTTGCGCTGTTCACCAGCCACGCGTCGCTCCAGCGGGCCGCGAGTTCGTTGCGCCAGGCGATCGGCGGACGGTGGCCGCTGCTGGTGCAGGGCGAAGCCTCGCGCGACCAGCTCCTCAGGCGCTTTCGCGAGGCCGGTAACGCCATCCTGCTCGGCACCGACTCGTTCTGGGAGGGGGTGGATGTGCCGGGTCGCGCGCTCCGCGCCCTCGTCCTCTGCAAGCTACCTTTCAAGGTGCCCAGTGAACCGCTCACCTCGGCGCGCCTCGAGCGGCTGGCGGAGCGGGGGGAGGACGGGTTCATGGGCTACCTGCTGCCGCATGCCGCGCTCAAGCTGAAGCAGGGATTCGGGCGGCTGATTCGGAGCCAGCGCGATGTGGGCGTGGTGGTGCTGCTCGACAGCCGCGTCACGACGAAGCGATATGGCCCGCTGGTCCTCGGCGGGCTGCCGCGCGCGGAGCGGATCATCGCGCCGTGGGCACAGGTGCGCATCAAGTGCGAAGACTTCTTTGCCCGTCACGGCATCGGGGCTCCGGTATGACCCTGGTTGTGCAACCATCCAAGATCGTCTGCATCGGCCGCAACTATGCGGATCATGCCAAGGAACTGGGCAACGAGGTGCCCAGGGAACCGCTGATCTTCCTCAAGCCGCCGAGCGCCCTGCTCCCGCCGGGGGGCACCATTGTCCTGCCACTAGCGTCGAACCAGGTGGAGTTCGAGGGTGAGATCGGGGTGGTGATCGGGAAGCGGGCGCAGCGAGTGGCGGAGGGAGACGCGGAGTCGTTCATCGCGGGTTACACCTGCGTCAACGACGTCACCTGCCGCGACTTGCAGAAGACCGACGGCCAGTGGACCCGGGCCAAGGGGTTCGACACCTTCTGCCCGGTCGGGCCCGCGGTGGCGGCACTCGACTGGCGCACGCTGTCGATCGTGACACGCGTCAACGGCGTCGAGCGCCAGCGTGGGCTGTCCAGCGACATGATCTTTTCCATTCCCCGGCTGGTGGCGCATGTCAGTGCCATCATGACGCTCGAGCCGGGCGACCTCATCGCCACCGGAACCCCCGCCGGCGTCGGCCGGCTGGCACCCGGGGATGTCGTCGAAGTCGAGATCCCGGGCATCGGGATCCTGTCGAACCACGTAGCTGCGCAGGAGTCGCCATGATCCGTTTCAGTGACCGGTTGCAGGCGCTGCCGGGCTATCCCCTCGCCGAGATCCCGTCGATCAAGCGCCGGCTGATCGAGGCAGGCATGGACGTCATCGATCTCGGGGCCGGGGACAACGACACGCCGCCGCCCGAGACCGTGCTGGCCGCCATGCACGAGGCCCTCAAGCAGCCCGCCCTCAGCAAGTACGGCTTCCAGCAGGGGCTGATGGCCTACCGCCAGGCCGTGTCCCGCTGGGTGGAGCGCCGGTTCGGCATGCATTTCGATCCGGCCACCGAAACGCTTCCGCTCCTTGGATCCAAGGAAGGGCTGTCACACCTGCCGCTGATGGTGGTGAACCAGGGGGACGTGGTGCTGGTGCCGGAGCCGGGATACCAGGCCTACATCGGCGGTGCGATCCTGTCGGGGGCGGTGCCGCACATCTGCCCGCTTCGGGCCGATCGCAACTTCCTCCTCGAGCTCGACGATGTGCCGGCCGATGTGCTCAAGCGCGCGAAGCTGGTCTTCGCCAACTACCCGAACAACCCGACGGCCGCGGTCGCGAACACCGGATATCTCACGAGGCTGGTCAACAGCTGCCGCAAGCATGGCATCCTGCTCGCTTACGACAACGCCTATTGCGAACTCACCTACGACGGCTACCGGGCACCCAGCATCTTCGAGATCCCGGGTGCGCGCGATGTGGCGATCGAGTTCTTCTCGCTGTCGAAGAGCTACTCGATGACCGGCTGGCGCATCGGGTTCGCCGTGGGGCGGAGCGAACTCATCGGTGCGCTGACACGGATCAAGTCGTACGTGGATACGGGGCCGTGGCTCGCGATCCAGTCGGCGGCGGTGGCGGCGCTGGACAATTCGGATGCACTGGTGGCCCCCGTGCGGGCGGAACTCGAGCGGCGGCGCGATGCCGGCGTTGCCGCGCTCAATGCCAGCGGGATCGCCTGCGAGGCGCCGCACGCCGCGATGTACCTCTGGGTGCCGCTACCGGCTGGCGTCGCGTCAGCGCCCTTCACCCGGCGGGTTCTCGAGGAGACGGGCGTCGTGCTGCTGCCGGGCAGCGGGTTCGGCCCGGCGGGAGAAGGCTACTTCCGCATCGCGCTCACCGTCGGTGCGCCACGGCTGGAAGAGGCGGCACGGCGTATTGCATCGGTGCTCG
>DATEOS010000180.1:0-4293 GCA_035273815.1 Candidatus Limnocylindria bacterium | reverse complement strand
ATCGGCCAGGGTCACGTCCGACTCGTGACCGACCCCCACCAGGATCGGCACCGGGGCGGCGACAATGGTGCGCACCACCAGCTCGTCGTTGAACGACCACAGGTCCTCCAGCGAGCCGCCGCCGCGCGCCAGGATGACAAGGTCGATGCCCTTCTGGCCGTAGATCCGCTTGAGTGCCCGCGCGATGCCGGCGGCTGCGGTCGCTCCTTGCACATTGGTGGGCACCAGCACCAGCTCGCCCAGCGGGTAGCGCCGCCGCATGACGTTGGCGATGTCGCGCCACACCACGCCGACCGGCGAGGTCACCACCCCGATCCGCCGCGGCCAGCGAGGCAGCGGCCTCTTGCGCGCGTCCTCGAACAGGCCTTCGGCCGCCAGCTTGGCACGGAGCTGCTCATAGCGCTGGTGCAGGTCGCCGGCGCCTGCCGGCGTCAGGGTCGTGACGTACAGCTGGTAGACGCCCTGCGGCTCATAGGCACGCAGCCGTCCGTGAACGATGACCTGCATCCCGTGCTCAGGCCGAACGTTGGCCACGGACAGCTCCTCGCGGAAGAGCACCGCCCGGACCTGGCTCTGCGCGTCCTTCAGGGTGAAGAAGCAATGGCCCGATGGTGGAAACGAGGGCTGGCTGACCTCGCCCTCGACCCACACGTCGGACAGCGACGGATCGACGTCCAGCAGCTGGCGCACGCGGCGGTTGAGGTCGCTGACGCGCAGGATGCGGGGCGCTGCCTGGATCGGGGGCGTCGGGGCGGGAACCATCGGTTCGTCACGCTCAGCGGCCTCGGCTGTGTCCCACAGGCTGCGTTGTTCGGCGCTCACCAACCGGCCCTACTGCAGGCGCGTGACGTACTCGCCGGTGCGCGTGTCCACGCGCAGCATGTCGCCCTCGCTGACGAAGAGAGGGACCTGCACCACCAGGCCCGTCTCGAGTGTGGCCGGCTTCTTCGCGCCGGTGGCCGTGTCGCCGGCAAAGCCGGGATCCGTGGAGGTCACCTGCAGGTCGACGGTCACCGGCAGGTCCACGCCCAGAACCTCGCCCTCGTACATGCTCACGAAGGCGTCGGTGTTCTCCTTGAGGTACCGCGCATCGTCGCCCAGCATCGCGCCGCGAACGGCGAACTGGTCGTAGGTCTCGCTGTCCATGAAGTGGTAGGCGTCGCCGTCGCTGTAGAGGTACTGGACCTTGCGCGACTCGACCCGGGCGCGGGGCCAGCGGGTGCCGGCCTGGAACGTGCGCTCGACGATGTCGCCCTTGCGGACGTTCTGCAACTTCATGCGCACCTGCGCAGAGCCGCGCGCCATCTTGATATGGGTCCAGTCCAGGACCTTCATCAGCTGGCCGTCCAGCTCGATGATGATCCCCTTCTTGACGTCGCCGGTGCTGATCAAGGGCGTCCTCGTGTCTGGCTCGGTGACATGGCCAAGCATACGGCCGACACGCGACCAACGCGGATGTCAGCTGGCCGGGCACTCCGCACTGGCGCGGGCGATGTTCGCCTGTTGTTCGGCGTAGGTGCGCGCGAAATAGTGCGACCCATCGCGCTCACCGCCCGGGCAGGCGGCCACGAAGTAGAAGTAGCCGCTGGCCGTGTCGGCTCTGGCGACCGCCTGCAGCGATGCCGCCCGCGGCGAGGCGATGGGCGACGGCGGCAGCCCCTTGTTCTGGTAGGTCTGGTAGCCGGCAAGTCGATTCGGCAGCTGGACGTCCGCGCCGCCAGCCGGTAGCGGCGCCCACCACTGGATGCCGCCCCACTCGTCGACCGGCGCGCCGCCATGCTCGGCCGTGGCCAGGCCGTACTGCAGCGTCGGGTCGGCGTTCAGCAGCCCCACCGTCTCCGCCTCCGGGTGGTTCAGGCGGTTCAGGTAGACGCCCGCGATCAGCGGTCGCTCGTCGTCCAGCACCGCCTCGCGCTCGACGATGCTGGCCAGGTTCACCGCCTCGTCCAGGGTCAGGCCCTGGCGGCGGAACCCATTCAGCATCTTGTCGGTGAGGTTGTCGCCGAAGGCGGTCAGCAGCCGGTCGAGCACCTCGCGGGCGGAGGCATTCAGGAAGATCCGGTACGTGTTCGGCGCCAGGTAGCCCTCCAGCGTGCGACCCGCAGGCAGATCGGCCAGGAAGGGATGGTCGCGGATGACGTCCGGGGGCGGATCGGTCGCCAGGGAGGCGAACTCCTCCAGGTTCATGGTCAGGTTGGTGCTGCCCAGGTAACCGACGATCTCCTCCAGCCGCCAGCCCTCCTGCAGGGTGATCTCCACCTCCTCACCGCTCTCCTGGCGCAGGGCGGCGACGATCTGCGATGGGCGCAAGGAAGGTGACAGGTCGTAGGAACCGGCCTGCAGCGAGCCGGACCGGCCCGCCTCCATGACCGCCCACTGGAAGGCGAGCCGGCTATTGATCAGCCCCTCGGACCAGAGCAGCTCGCCGATCTCGGCGTCGCTGGCGCCGTCCTCGATGGTGACCGTGATGCGGCCGCCATCGTCGCTGGCCGGCTCGTCGGCCAGGGCCTGGGGCTGATACCACTGCACGAAGTCGCGCACGATCCCCTGTTCGATTGAGCCGGGATGGTCCTCGATCCAGACCATCAGGCGCGGAGAGAAGGCCACGAAGCCCAGGAAGAGCAGAACCCCGGCTAGCGCGATGACGCCGGCGAACCAGGCCAGCAGCACCACGGGCTGGAAGGTTCGACGGCGACCGTTTGGCGTTCCTCGTTCGGCGCGAACGCGCCGGATGCGCGCGTTCCGGCGTTCCTCGAGATCCCGACGGGGATCCGGGGGTCGGGTCATTCGGCCTCCTGTGGGAACCGCGGGCGAGGGCCTGCGTCCAGATATTCTTGCAGGATCAGCCGGGCGGCTGCCGAATCCAGCTCCCCTGAGCGCCGATCACGCCCCCGCCGCGGCCCCAGCTGCTCCAGCGCCTGCCAGCTGGTGAGGCGCTCGTCCTGGAATTCAACGGCCAGCCCGATCGCGGCCAGACGCTCCCCGAACTTCCGCGCAGCGGCGGCCTGGACTCCTTCGGAGCCATCCATGTTGAACGGCAGACCCATCACGATCGTGAGGACGTCCTCGTCACGCGCGATCTGGGCGATGGCATCGATGTCGGCGGCGGTGTTCTGGCGCCGCAGTGCCGGCCTGGCGAACGCCATGCCGGTGGCGGTGTCGCCGATGGCCACGCCGATGCGACGGCTACCGTGGTCGAGCCCGATCAGCCGCGTCATGGGCCGCTCTCCGCCGGCTCGGGCTTGATGGTGATGCGCCAGTCCAGGCGCGGCAGCCGATCCACCCAGCCCGGCCACAGGTCCACGCTCGCCGGGCCGATGGTCGCCAGCGCATCCTGGGCCTGAGCGGCGGTCATGCCGACCAGCGAGCGGCGGATGCTTTCCTGGTCGAGGTCCGGAACGGCGTCGGCGGTGACGGTGGTCTGGACGACGATCGTCTCGTCGTCCAGCGCTGCCTCGCCGATGTCGACCGCAATCGTGTCCTCGGCCAAGGTCGTGTTGGGCGGGACCGATCCCTCATCGGCCAGGAAGGCTTCGGTCGCCGCCGACTCCACATCTGCCCGCAGGACAAACGTGCGATCCACGGGCATGGTGCCGGTCAGCTCGAAGCTGAACGGGTCCTCGCTGACGTGGCCGACCAGGTCCTCTGGCACCGGGATATCCGCTCGCGGAGGCTCCATCGCCGGATAGACGCGCTCCGGGTGCGAGGTCAGGAGGTCGGCCAGCTGCGACTCAAGGTCGCGCGTGATGGCGTTCCGCACGCGCACCACGTCCATCCGCCGCACCACATTCAGCTGGGTCTCGGAGCCGCCAGTGATCGGGTTTTGGTTTCTGATGCGCCGGTCATCGGGACCCTGGCCACGAAGTGCGCGATCAACAGCCTTATCCTCGATACCGTCGATTGCATCGCTTCCAACGTTGGCCTCGGATCCGGGCTCAAGCGCCTCAACTGGTGCATCCGCAACTCCGACGAAGCCGAAGAAGCTATCGGGCACAGTGACGGCATCGGTGGTCTGGAATAGGACCTCCTTGCCGGCGGAAACCGCCGTGCCGGAAGGAACGAATACGTTCTCGTCGGAGTAGTTGATGAAGGTCACGATGCCGGTCGCGGCGGTGCGCCGCGTGCGGTGGCCGGTTGCGTCGCCGCTCTGGGTGGACTGCAGTGCCTCGGTGTCCGACGGCTGGACCGGCGGCCGCACCGAGTAGTTCTCCGGCCCCACGGCCAGCGGGTCTGGATGGATCGTGACGGTCGCGCCGGGCAGCACGGTGGCGAAGGCGGCGCCGGCCATCAGCA
>DATEOS010000179.1:0-16375 GCA_035273815.1 Candidatus Limnocylindria bacterium | reverse complement strand
TGCCGCCTTGCCGGCGATCTTGGCGACCTGGTTCGTGTTCGTGGCCTATGGCCTCGTGAACATGGCGATCGCCGCCCCAGTTCTGAGGATCTTCGTATTCACGCCAGAGTGGATCGTTGCAATGCTCACACTCGTCCCACTCATCTGCATCTTCAGCGTGCTGCTGGGGATCGTGGTCAGCAGCCGGGTCAACGACCCCCGCACCGCCCAGCAGATCGGCGGCTTCGTGGTGATTCCGGTCATTGCGATCGCGGTCTCGCAGTTCCTCCGCGGCGAGACCACCTTCACCATGCAGCAGGTGATCATCGGCGACCTCCTGGTGGCCGGCCTGATCGGGGTCACGCTGGCCATCGGCTCATGGGCCTTCGACCGCGAGCAGATCCTCACCCGGATGGCCTGAGCCGGGGCGGCTAGCCCTTGACCGATCCGCCCAGGATGCCCCGCACGAAGTAGCGCTGCAGGCTGAAGAACACGACCAGCGGCAGGATCATGCTGATGAATGCCGCAGCTGTCAGCAGGTGATAGCCCTGGCCCAGTGAGTTCACCAGGTTGGCGATGGTCACCGTCATTGGCGCCACATCGGCGGTGCCGCCCACCAGGATCAACGCCACCAGCAGGTCGTTCCAGACGAACATGAACTGGAAGATGACCAGCGAGGCGATGGCCGGCACCGACAGGGGCAGCACCAGCCGGAAGAACGCGGTGGTAGGTGAGGCGCCGTCCAGGTAGGCCGATTCGAACATCTCCTTTGGCAGCTGCCCGAAGAAGTTGCGCAGCAGGAAGATGGCGAAGGGTAGCCCGAAGCCGGTGTGCGCCAGCCAGACGGCCGGGAACGACCCGGTGATGCCCAGGTTGGTGCTGAACTGCAGGACCGGGATCAGCGACGACTGAACGGGGATGACAAGCAGGCCGACCACCAGGATGAAGAGGAAGTTGCGCCCAGGGAAGTCCATCCAGGCAAAGGCGTAGGCAGCGTAGGCCGCCACCAGGATGGGGATGACGGTGGCCGGGATGGTGATGAGCAGGCTGTTGAGGAAGCTCTGCCCCATGTTGTTCTCGGTCAGGACTTCCTGGTAGTTGTCGAGGGTGAACTCGAACGGCAACCGGAAGGCGTTCCACCAGCCGGTGGTGAGCACTTCGTTGGCCGGGCGCAGGGAGCTGACGAAGAGCGAGACTGTGGGCAGCAGCCAGATCAGGCACACGATGATCAGGACGGTGTGCAGGAACGCGCGGCTGAACCAGCCGCTCCCGCCACCCGGCAGCCGTTCCGCACGTGGCGGCGCGTCGACCCGGGCATCGCCCATCCCGATCGCGGGGGCCGGCGTCTGGATGTCGGTCATCGGATGGCCTCCTGGGCCTGGAAGCGGCGAATGTTGATCAGCATCACCGGGATGATGGTCAGCAGCAGGATGATGGCGATGGCCGCCGCCGCCCCGGCGTCGTGGTTCGTGAATCGGGCGTGGTACCAGGCGGTGCCGATGACCTCAGTGTTGTATTGGCCGTTCGTCATCACGTACACGATGTCGAACGTCTTGAGGGCTGTGATGACGATGGTGGTGGCCACCACGGCGACAGTCGGTGCCAGCAGCGGCAGGATGATCCGGAAGAAGACCTGGAGCTCGGTGGCCCCGTCCATCCGTGCCGCTTCCAGCAGCTCCGTGGAGATGCCCTTCAGGCCCGCCGAGAGGATCACGGTGGCGAAGCCCACCCACATCCAGATCCCGACCAGGATCAGCATGAAGGTGTTCCGCGGCCACTCGGTGATCCACGACTGGGGCTCGATGCCGATCAGGCCCAGTCCCGCATTGACCGTTCCGCGCGCAGGGCTGAAGTCGTACTGGAAGTTCCAGATCACGCCAGCGGCCACGAAGCTGATGGCCAGCGGCACGAAGACCATGGCCTTGACGAGTGATTCGTAGCGCACGCGATCGGCGAGCACGGCGATGAGCAGCCCCACGATCACGGTCACACCTGCGAAGAAGACGATCCAGAGCGCGGTGTTGAGCAGGGTCTGCCAGAAGGCGGAAAGGCCGAAGAGCCGCGTGTAGTTGGCGAGCCCCACGAACGCGCTCGAATCGCGGTTCTGGAAGCTCAGGAAGAACGTCGAGATGGTCGGATAGATGAGATAGGCGATCAGGAACGCGAAGCCGGGCAGGAGCCACATCCAAGGCCGGTAGCCCGCCCGCCTGCGCTCCGGCAGAAGCGTCAGCAGGCGTTCGGCCAGGAAGGCATAGCCGGCCGTGACCAGCGGGACGCCGATCACCACGACAAGGGCGATGCCCAGGGTGCCGAGCTCCAACGCTCTCCTCCTGCTCGCGCTGTGAGTTTCGGTTGTGTTGACTGCGGGCCGGCTGGAGCCGGCCCGCAGTCAGAATTACCTGGCGCTCAGGTGGACCACTTGCCGAACGCTTCGAAGGCCTCCTTGATCTCCGGCGAGTTCCACGCCTGCGTGCCCTGCCACCAGGCGTCGTACACGTCGGGGCCGGACTGGCGCAGGACGAAGTCCTCGATCCAGTCGGTGCCGGGCCATCCCTCGGAGCCCGCCCCGCTGTTGAGGCCGATGCCCCACGGGGTGGTGCCGTCGGACTTGATCTGCTCAACCAGCGCGTCAAGCCCTGCGAAGTCCTCGGGGACCTCGTAGTTCTTCTCTGTGAAGCGCTCCGGGTTGTACCAGATGAAGCCCTTGGGGCTGACCTTGATGAAGATCCCCACAAGGTGGCCGTCGACGCTGCCGTCGGTGATCAGGCCCTCGTTCCACTCCTGGGCCATGGCGTCCGTGTCGATCACGTTCTCGAGTGACAGCACATCGCCGCTGCGTGCGAATTGCGCCATCGCGCCCGGTCCCGGCAGCCCTGCCACGTCGGGCGGGTTGCCGCCCTCGATGCGGGTCGTCAGGGTTGCGTTGATGTCGCGCGTGGACTCGTAGTTCACCGTCACGCCGGTGCGCTCGACCCACGGGGCAATGACCGCCTCGAAGGACTCCTGCTCGGCATCAGCCCAGACGGCCAGGATGTTGATCTCCCCGCCCAGGCCCGCGTCGTCGGCGGGTGGTGCGGTTGCAGCAGGCGGACTGGCCTCGGTTATCTCAGCATATGCCGTCTCTCGCACCCCCTCGAGAGTGTTCAGCTGATTATCCAGATCGCCGGGATTCTGGATGTAACTGAGGATCGCCGTCCGGAAGGCGGCTTCCATCTCGGCCGGCATCTTGTCCGATGCGTCGTAACGCACCGTTTCGGCCGCGTTCAGGGCCTCAGCCAGCCGCATGGAGGTCTCGTCGGGATACACATCCAGCGGGACCGCGGAGTTACCTGACACAGCACCGCCGCGGGAAGGCCAGATGCTCTGTGCCTCCACGGTCACGAGGTAGCGCATGAGCGAGGCTGCCTGGGGCGTGTCGTTGAACATGCCGAACAGGTCGGCCGATGTCGTGATTCCGGAGAAATCCATGGGCGGCATCGGGAAGAAGTCATACGTTTCGCCCGAGACGGCCGGGGTGTCGGAATCCGGCGGGAAGTTAACCTCGAAGAAGCCGGTGGGACCGGCCATGAAGCTGGCCTGGTGGTGCAGGAAGCAGCCAGGTGGATCGGTGAACAGGCAGTCACCGCCATTGCCGAACTGGGTGTTCAGGGCGCCGTTTGCGCCCTGGAAGACGTACCCACCGGTGCCACCACCTGAGCTCGACGGGCTGCTGCACGCCACCATGACCAGCATGGTGACGACTACAGGGGCCAGGTATCTCAATCGGCCGGTCATGCAAGCTCCTCCACAGTCGTGCTCGGCTCGACGCCGTTCACATCTGGACGTCGCGAGCCAACAATTCGGGGTCGCTACGGACGAGCTCGGGTGCGCCCGTCGGGCCAAGCCGGTCGACCGGCCGTGCCCTATTCGGTTGTCAGATCAGGGCCTGCTCCGTCTCCGGATCGAAGACGTGCAGCTTGTCGAGCGGCACTCCCAGCTCGATGTCCTGCCCGGGCTTGACCTTGCGGTCCGACGGGACCAGGGCCACGATCTCGCTGCCCTCTGCCTGGGCGTGGATCAGCTCCTCATTGCCCAGGTACTCGACCACGTCCACGCGGGCGGGGATTCGGACGACGTCGCCCTGTCCATTGGCGATGTCCAAGTGCTCCGGCCGGAATCCGATCAGGAGGTTGGTGCCGCGCGGTCGCTGGGCCGCCGCCTGGGCGGCCTTGCCGGAGAGCACCAGCTTGGCACTGCCGAGCATCAGGTCCTCGCCCTCGGTGGCCTTCACGGTGGCGAAGTTCATGGCGGGCGAGCCAATGAATCCGGCCACGAAGACGTTGACCGGACTGTCGTAGAGGTCCTGCGGCGTGCCGACCTGCTGGAGGAGGCCGTCCCGCATGACCGCGATGCGGTCGCCCATGGTCATGGCCTCGACCTGGTCGTGGGTGACGTAGACCGTGGTGGTGCCCAGTCGCTGGTGCAGGCGGGCGATCTCCGCGCGGGTCTGGACGCGCAGCTTGGCGTCCAGGTTGGAGAGCGGCTCATCCATCAGGAACACAGCCGGCTCACGCACGATGGCCCGTCCCAGCGCCACGCGCTGTCGCTGGCCGCCGGAGAGTGCCTTCGGCTTGCGGTCAAGGAACTTGTCCAGACCCAGGATGGCAGCACCTTCCTTGACGCGCCGGTCGATATCGGCCTTCGGAGTCTTGCGCAGCTTCAGGCCAAAGGCGAGGTTGTCATAGACGGACATGTGCGGGTAGAGCGCATAGCTCTGGAAGACCATGGCGATGTCCCGATCCTTCGGGGCCACGTCGTTCACCACCCGGTCGCCGATCAGCAGCTTGCCGTCGGTGATGGTCTCCAGGCCGGCGACGCAGCGCAGGGCGGTGGTCTTGCCACAGCCCGACGGGCCGACCAGCACCAGGAACTCACCGTCGGTGATCTCCAGGTTCAGATCGTTGACTGCCACGACGTCGGCGCTGTAGCGCTTGTAGACGTGGTCAAAGGTCACGGTCGCCATGTCTTCAGCATCCTCCAGGCAAGGCGTTGACCCAGCTTCGGATGGGTGGACGCCGCGAAGGCTGTCATCATAGTGCACCCCGCAAGGTACTCCGCCATGCTCCGACGTGGCCTCTTCAGGCGTGAGGCCTCGATCCTGCCTTCCCTGTATGACCGCTATCCGGCGGCCACCAGCGCGCTGCGCCGACCTCGCGGGTTGCGGGTCGTGCCGATCGACCAGATCGTGGGTACTACGAGGCATCCATCACAGAACACGGCGGACTTTCTGCCGCTGCCGCATCTCCGCGGCCGCAACTGGCGTGAGCGCTGGAACCGCATCCGCAAGGCCAACGACCAGCTGTCCGTGCTGCCGGCGGTCGAGCTGCTGCAGGTCGGTGATGACTACTACGTGGCCGATGGGCACAACCGGGTGGCGGCCGCGCGCCGGGCAGGGGCCGTGGCGGTCGACGGCGACGTGACCGAGCTGGTGGTGGCCGGTGTCGAGCCTGGCGCTCGTGGCGCCCACCACAACGATGCTGCAACCTTGCTGGCCGGGGCGGACGAGCTGCGGCAGGCCGCCACGGGCCGACAGTCCCGGACCGCCGAACATCGGACGAACGTCGACGAGCTTCGGCGGGAGGCGCTCACCGGCGAGAGCGAAGGGGCGGAGGACGGCGAATGACGGATCGGCTGCGCCTGCCATGGCCCGATCCGGCCGCCTTTGCCGGACGCGACAGCCGGCCGATCCGCCTGCTGGCGGTCTCCGACGAGGTCGACCCGGCGCTCGAGCAGGCCGCGACCCGACGGGCGCTCGGCCCCATCGACCTGGTGCTGGGCGCCGGCGACCTGGAGCCCTCATACCTGGGCTTCCTGGCTGATGCCTTCGGGGTGCCGCTGCTGTACGTCCGCGGCAACCACGACGTCGGCGGCGCATGGGCCGATGCCGAGCGCGAGCATGTGCCTGAGGCGCTGGCTGACGGTCGCGTCCACGAGGAGCAGGGCCTCCGCCTGCTGGCGTTCTCCGGCGCACCGCGCTACGCACCGCACGGGCGGCCCAGCGCGGAGCAGCAGCTGTCCGGCACGGCCATGTGGCGGAAGGCGCTCCGCGCCTGGCCGGGCGCCAGAGCGCGACGACCGCTGCTGGTGCTCACCCACGCGGCGCCGCGTGGCGTGAACGATGCACCCGACCACGCGCACCGCGGGTTCGCGGCGTATCGCTGGTTGCTGAACCGGCTGGCCCCGCCCCTCTGGCTGCACGGGCACGCCACCCTGGTGCAGCGGGGGATTTCCGCACGGACGGCTCGACACAACGGGACGCTGCTCGTCAACGTGACCGGCGCGACGTTGGTGGAGCTGGAGCCTGCTGGGTGACGGCTGACCGCGATCACGAGCCGGTGCCGGTCGGCCGCTACGCGATCCTGGCGGTCCTGGCCATCGCCGCTCTTCTGGGCATCACGCTCCTGGTGCGCCCGCTCATCTTCACCCTGGCCGACGCGCGTGACGACGCGCGGTATCCGCTCATGTCCATCGGGGCCGCCGACGAAGGCCCGCAGCTCCTCGAGATCGTGCTCAACGACAGCCACGGGCTGGCCGGTGAGGTGGTCCGGGACGAGCTTGTGGGCTACACGGTCGTGGTGGCGCCCCTGCCCGGCCGCGGCGGTTACTCGGTGGTCGGGGCGTGGAGCCCGACCGGCGACTGCCCGCTCGCGATCAGCGGGGATCGGCTGCGGGACTGCGACGGCGCCACCTGGACATTCGAGGGCGTGCCATTCGACCCGGACGGGCCGTCGCTGGTCGCATTCCCCGCCGTTGTCCGCAACGGGGCGGTGATCGCCGATTTCACCGCGCCCTTCGACCCGGTGGCATCGTAGGATTCCCGCCATGCCCGAAGGCCTGAACCCGTTCGTCTGGATCCTGATCGGCCTGATCGCCGGCGCCATGGCCGGCTGGTTCGTGCCGGGTCGGGAACGCATGGGCTGCATCGGCACCACCGTGGTTGGCATCATCGGCGGCCTGCTGGGCGGCTGGATCTGGACAGGCCTCCTGGACCAGGACGCGGCGGGCGGCATCCTGGGCGCGATCGTGCTGGCCAGCCTGGGAGCGGCCCTGGTGTTGCTGGTCCTGCGCGCGATGGGGTCGCGCGGCTAGTTCGGTAACCCGCCCCCGTCATCCGAGCCGTTTCCGCCGTCGCGCAGGAAGCGCTCGATGTCGGCGATCAGCTCATCGCCTGCCGGCAGCCGCGCCTCGTCGGCCATCGCCTCCAGCCGTTCGACGTAGGAGCGGGTGCGCTCCTCAGCGGATACCGCGGCATCCAGCAGGGTGCGCGTCTCCAGGGCGCGCTTCGGCAGGTCGCCAAGAGGTACATCGGTCCCCAGGAAGTTGCCGAGGCGTCCCAGCAACTCCACGGCCGCATTCGGGAATGCGCCTGAGGCGTAGTGCGGCACCTGGGCGAAGAAGCCCAGCGCCGGGATGCCAGCCTGGCTGACCGCCAGCTCGAGCACCGACACCAGCGCCGACGGCACGCGGAGCTCACCGTCCGGGCCCTGCGGCACGTCCTGTGGCAAGAGGCCGGCCGTCGAGGCGGTACCCAGGATCGGAACCGGCCGCGTGTGCGGCACCGTGGCGGGGATGGCGCCCAGGCTCACCCAGGTCACCACGCCGAGCTCCTTGGCCAGCCGCACCACATCAGTCTGCAGCTGGCGCCACAGGTAGTCGGGCTCCGCCCCAGTCATGACCAGCAGGTCTCGCTCGCCGATCCGTGTCGCGACCAGGCGCAGCTGCGGCCAGTCGAGGTCCATCAGCTTGCCGTTGACGATCTGGAGGGTCGGTCGGCGGGCGCGATAGTCGTAGATCCGATCGGTGTCGAAGGTGGCAATCGCCCGTCCTCCCTCCGCCAACTGGTCGGCGGCGAGCGTGCCGGCACGGCCACCGTCCACCCAGCCGTCAAAGGCGGCGACCACGATGGGGGAGTCGAGGCGGGGCGTGGAGTCGAGGCGATACAGGGTCATCGGCCTAACAGCATAGGCCCGTGGGCAGATCCCGGGATTCGGGCGGTCAGTCGCCCGGCGACTCCGCGGCCTCGTCTTCGTCCGCGCCGTCTGGCTTCGGCTTCTGCTGCCCCGGCGCGCTGTCGCGACCGTGCGCATCGGCGGCGCCGGCGCCTTGTCCCATGACGGAGCCGATGCCCGGGCTGACGCCCAGGTCGTGGGCGATCTGGCCCCAGCCAGCACCGTCGTCGCGCAAGGCCCTCAGGTCGGACAGGCTCATGCCGGTGGCATCGGCCCAGGCCAGCAGGCGAACCGCCCCGCCCAGCCCGTAGTCGGCGGATAGCGACTCCAACTGGTCGGAGGTCGCGTCGATGCCGGCCGCCTTGAGGCGGTCGATGGCGTGGGCCAGATCATCGGCGCTGGCCGGCGTCTCCGGCTCGTCCGCCAAGGTCTCGGTGCGATCCGGCCTCACCACCTGGGTGGCGAAGGCGGTGCCCGCCACCAGGATGAGCATGGTGCCGAACAGGATTGCGATGCGCGTCGTGCGTGCCATTGCGCAGCACGATACGCCCTCAACCTTGCGATGACCATTGCCTCGGTGCCCAGGTGCAACGTCAGCGTACGGGCCAGACGTGGTCAGGAGCATGGCGGCCGCGCATAGTAATATCGTCCGCGCCCGCGCCGTGATCTCCGGATTGGCGTGCGAGCGACTGCGTGGTGGCCTTAGCTCAACTGGCAGAGCATCGGATTGTGGCTCCGAAGGTTACGGGTTCGAAACCCGTAGGCCACCCCACCCTCTCAACGTACGATGCCGGCTGCCCGGCGCCGAAGGCGGCGTCGTTGACGCGGCGGACGGCGGTTTCGTCGCTGGGCAGCTCCGGCCGAAGCGCTGTCTGCCTCCGCTCGCTCACCGGGCGCGCGTCAGCAGCAGCCGTCCCCGCCGCAGCATCCCCCGGCGAGCGTCAGCTCACCTGCGTTCGAGAGCTGGACCGATGGCGCCGCGTCGGGCGGCTTGGTGGCCTTGACGATGGCGCTGTGCATGCCCTCCGCCACCCCGTGCGTCGGGGTCACCGTGATGTCGCTCAGGCCGGCGGCCTTCAGGCCCGCCTCGTACTCGCTGAGCGACAAGGCCCCGGCGATGCAGCCGACGTACGAGCCCCGCTCGGACCGCTCCGCCGCGGTAAGGGAATCCTCGGCGACGATGTCGCTCACCCCCATCCGCCCGCCGGGCCGCAGGACCCGGGCGATCTCCCGGAACACCGCCGGCTTGTCGGCGGCCAGGTTGATCACGCAGTTGCTGATCACCACGTCGATCGAATCGGCCGGCAGCGGAATCGACTCAATGTGGCCCTTGAGGAACTCGACGTTGGTAGCGCCTGCTTCCGCGGCATTCCGCTGGGCCAACGCCAGCATCTCATCGGTCATGTCCAGGCCGATGGCGCGTCCGCTCGGCCCCACTCGCTTGGCCGACAGCAGCACGTCGATGCCGCCGCCCGACCCGAGGTCGAGGACCCGTTCGCCCTCACGCAGCTCTGCCACGGCCGTGGGGTTGCCGCAGCCAAGGGAAGCGAGCACGGCCGCATCGGGTAGCTCCTTCTGCTCAAGCGCGCTGTACAGTCCGGCTCCAATCCCGTCCTCGCCGCAGCAGGCCGCATCGCCGGACGCGATGACCTGGAGAGCCGACGCGGCGTAGCGCTGGCGGACCTCCTCGTGGATCGTGGATTCGGTGGGCAGGCTCATGGAACGCTCCTCGTTCACGCGATTGCCACCAGCCCGGCCAGGCTGGCACTGATGTTCCCCCAGCGCCGCGCGAAGTCAGGGGCGAGCCGGTAGTAGATGTAGGTCCCCTGGCGGCGGGTGGTGACGACGCCGGCATCGCGCAGGACCTTCAGGTGATGGCTGACGGTGGGCTGGCTGACGGTGCAGCACTCAGTGAAGTCGCAGGCGCAGACGGCATCATCACCCGCGGCCAGCTGGCGGACGATCGAGAGCCGGACAGGGTCGGCCATGGCCTGCAGTAGCTGGATATCTGGGTCGGCGGCTTTCACGGAATTAGTATATCGACAGATGTCAATATATGCTCGCGCCTGAGTCGCGTGGTGCACCGGCGGGCAGGCCGCTAGCTCAGGACGGTGGGCTGGGGCGCCGGCGCGTCCTGCCGGCTGGCGGCGAGCGCGAAGATGCGAACGCGCCGGGCGATCTCGTCGCGCACGCGGCGGAACACCGCCATCCGTGCCTCTTTGTCGCCGGCCGCGGCCGAAGGATCGTCGAATCCCCAGTGGGCCGTCTCGTTGGCGCCGGGGAACATCGGGCAGGCCTCGCGGGCCTGATCGCAGACGGTGATGACCCAGGCGAACGACTCGCCCAGGTAGCGGTCCACGGTCTTGCTCTCCTGGCCAGAGATGTCGATGCCGACCTCGGCCATGGCCTCGATCGCCTCGGTGCGCACCGCTGAGGCCTCCGTCCCGGCGGAGAAGACCTCGAAACGGCCCGCGCCGTACTCCCGGAGGAATCCCTCGGCCATCTGCGAGCGGGCGGAGTTATGGGTGCAGACGAACAGCACGCGCAGTGTTCCCACGACGAAAGCCTAGCAATTGACCGTTAATGAGTCGTTAGGGGAAGGCCGGCACCCCGTGGTCGGCCACCGAGCTACTCCACCGTTTCGAGGTAGACCTTCGGCAGGCCGGCACGTAGCTCGCCACCTTCGCCAGGCTGCTCCGGCGCGTCTCCCTCGCCGACGCGTGCGATGGCCTGCGGTGAGGCGGATCCATCGGCGACATGCGGCCGGTGCGCCGCCGTCGTTTGCAGCGTGTGGACGACCTCGCGGACCCGATACCGATGGGTCGCGCCCGTTTCGTCGATGTACTCGACCAGGTCGCCGACCCGCGGCAGCGGGGCAGGGTGCTCCAGGTCGGCAGCGCCGCCGCCCTCACCGGGAAACTGGACGGTGTAGGGCATGCCGTTCGGCCATGGTCCGTCGCCCTGGTCCCGATTGGGGGCCTGCGTCGCTTCAGCAGCATTCGCGGTGTTCGGCCGATCGCTCATGACCACATTATCCGCCGCCGTCGAGGCAGTGGTCCGAAAGTCATGTCCCACCCCGGACCCAGCGGCCCCTGGGTCATGGGCGCCGACCGGACCACCGTGCTAGTGCCACCAGCGTGCCGCGGTCGTACGGTGATGGCTGCTCCCGAGCACGCCTGACACCTGAAAGGAGCGCGCCGGATTTGACCGTTCACCGGAGCCGGACCCCACGTCACGCCATCGCCCGAGCCACGGCGCTCGCGGGCGTCGCGCTGGCCTCTGCCGCCCTCCTCGCCTCGAGCCCGACGCCAGCCAGCGGCTGGAACCAGGGTGCGGCCGAGGCGACGCTCTTCCAGCTCATGAACGGCGCGCGCGTCAACAACGGGCGCAAGGCGGTGCAGCAGCATTCCACCCTGGTGAGCCTGGCCCGTTGGCGCAGCAAGGACCAGGTCGATCGGAACTACTTCGACCACACCATCCTGGGGACCGGTTACCAGGTCTATCACTGGTATGACCTCAACGGACTGAACTACAGCTGGGGCGGCGAGAACATCGGTTGGAACAACGGCTACAGCGACGCCGATTCGCCCGTCGCCATTCACCAGGGCTTTATGGACTCCCCCGGCCACCGCGCCAATATCCTGGAGCCGAGCTTCACGCACGGCGGCGTGGGCGCATACGGCAAGGACAACGTCAACTTCCTGGGCAAGCAGCGCAGTCCGCGCTTCTACACCGAGCTCTTCATGCAGTCCGCCTCGGCTCCGCCACCGCCTCCACCCTCGGGGGGAGGCGGCGGTGGCGGCAGCTCGCAACCGCCTCCGTCCGGCGGAGGCGGCGGTGGAGGCACAGCAGCCAGCCCGACCCGCCCCGAGCACAAGGCGAAATCTCAGGCCAAGCCGCTGCACGTCGATGCGCCAGCTGCTCCGCGAGCCTCATCGCCGTTGGACGGCGACACGCTGGTCGCCGCCGCGCCGGGCAGCGCATCGACCGAGGCGGTGCGGGCGTTGGCCTTCGCCGGCGACGCCGCCGGCCAGGCGGACAGCCTGGTGGCAAGCCCTTCGGGTGGTCTGCGGGTCGAGTCCGTTGCGGCCCCGGAACGCGGCCTGTTCGAAACCGTGCTTGGTTCGCTGCTCGGTTTCGTCCTCTAGGCCGGTCGTCGCGAGCGCGACCGCATCGGGCAAACCCATCCGTCTAGACTGCCGGCGATGCCGGTGATCCTCGAGGCGCGTGACCTGGTCAAGCGCTATCCGCTGCGTGCCGGCTCGGTCGACGTGCTGCACGGCGTCTCGCTCTCGGTCGAGCAGGGCGAGTTCGTGGCGATCATGGGCGCTTCCGGCTCGGGCAAGTCGACCATGCTCCACCTGCTCGGCGGCCTTGACCGTCCGACGAGCGGCGAGGTGGTCATCGACGGCGTCAACATCAGCCAGCTCGACGACGAGCACGCCACGCTGACCCGACGCGCCAAGACCGGCTTCGTCTTCCAGTTCTTCAACCTCATTCCGCTGCTCAACGTGGCAGAGAACGTGGCATTGCCGTTCCTCATCGCCGGAGAGGCGCTTGGCGACCGCCGTGAACGCGTGGACGAGCTGCTGGAGCTGGTGGGCCTGGCCGACAAGGCCGGGCAGCGGCCGGATCAGCTCTCCGCGGGCGAGCAGCAGCGCGTAGCCCTGGCGCGCGCCCTGGCTCCCAGCCCGACCATCCTCCTGGCCGATGAGCCGACGGGCAACCTGGACTTCACCACCGGCACCGAGATCCTGGCCCTGCTGTGGGACTCCTGCGACCGGCTGGGCCAGACGATCGTGCTGGTGACCCATGACGCGCGGGCGGCCGCGTATGCCGATCGCGTGCTGGTGGTGCGCGACGGCGAGATCCTGGAGACGATCCAGCTCGGTCGCCGCCCCGACCACGAGGCGCGGCCGCTGATCACGCGCCTGGCCGAGCTGGGCCTCTAGGGCGTGCGCCTTTCCGCGATTGCCTGGCGAAGCCTGGCGAGTCGACCGCTGCGCACCGGTCTCACCGTGTTGGGCGTGGCGCTGGGCGTGGCCGTCGTCGCGGCTGCGCTGATGGCCGGCCAGGCGGCGACCGAGGCAGTGCGCCGTGCGGCGCAGGACCTGCTGGGCTCGGCCTCGCTCCGTGTCCGCGCCTTCGAACCCGAGGGCTTCACGCCGCGCACCGTCCAGAACATCCAGACCATCTCCGGGGTCAGCACCGGTTCGGCGGTGATCGAGGAGCGCGGGCGCAGCGTGACCACCAAGCCCGGTCCGGACGAGAAGGTCTTCACCATGCTGCTGATCGGGGTCGATCCGCGGGACGAGGAGCAGATCCGCTCCTACGAGCTGACGGACGGGCACTTCCTGGACCCGGACGACCCGACCGGCGTGCTGGTCAACGCCGCCTGGGCCCGGGCCAACGGCCTGGGCGTGGGTGACGAGCTGTGGCTGAACTCAGCCCCGCACCCGCCGTACAACCACATCGTCGGCCTGCTGGGGGACGCGGGGTTCGGCGCGCTTGGCTCCGGATCGGTGGTGGTCCTCAACGCTGACTACCTGTCGGAGGCCTTCGCCGTGCCGGCGCCGGTCCGTTACGTCGACCTGAAGGTGGCGGAGGGCGCGGAGGACGAGGTGCTGGCCGCGCTGGACCGCACCATGACCGAGCCGTTCGTGGTAGAGACGGTGGCCGATGCCGAGCAGCAGCTCGGCCGCGCCCAGGCCGGCTTCGCCGGGCTCGCCTTCCTGTTCGGCCTGGTGGCGCTGGCCGTGGGTGCGTTCCTGGTGGCGAACACGCTGGCCATGACCCTGGCCGAACGCACCCGCGAGGTAGGGCTGCTGCGGGCGGCGGGCACCACCTCACGGCAGGTGATGGGCCTATTCCTGCGCCAGGGGCTGGCGCTCGGCCTGCTGGGCGGGCTGCTCGGCGTGCTGCTGGGCGTGGCAGTCGCTGCCATCCTCATCACCGTCCTGCAGTCGAGCCGCGCGCTCCTGATCGGCGGCCTGCCGTTCCATCCGCTGGCGCTGCTGCTGGCCTTTGCGCTCGGCGCACTGGTCACCCTGGCCGGCGCCCTGGTGCCGGCGGTGGCGGCATCGCGACTGCCACCGCTCGACGCGCTGCGGCCGTCCCAGCAGCCGGGCCGGACGTTGGGCGGACGCCTGCCATGGGTGATCGGGCTGGTGATCGCGGCCGTGGCTGTCGGTGTTGTCGCCTACCCTCTGCAGCGCGGAAATGCATCGCTTTCGGGCGCGTTGCTGGCGGTCGGAATCCTGCTGGGTGGCGCGCTGCTGGTGGCGCTCGCGCTCCAGCCACTGGCCCGCCTCATCGGCCGCCCGTTCGCCGCCCTGTTCGGTGCGCAGGGGGAGCTGGGCCGCGCGAACCTGGGGCGCGATCCGGTCCGCACTGGCCTGACGGTGGGCGCCCTGGCCATCGGGTTGGCGTCGGTGGTGGCGCTCGGCATCGTGACGGCTTCCGCCCGCGCGACCGCCGACGTGTGGGTGCGCTCCATCCTGCCGGGCGGCTACGCAATTCGCCTGACCCAGGCGGATGAGATCGATCGGGTGCGGGACGACCTGGCGACCATCACCGGCGTCGATCGAGTCATGCCCATCAGCGAGTTTCCCGCGGTCATCGCGACCAATGACGGCCAGCGCGAGGTGGGCGTCGCCGGCATCGGCCCCAGCGACTTCCAGGACACTGGCTCGCTCATCTTCGTGGCTGGAGAACGGCGCGATGCCTTCAACGCGCTTCGGGACGGAGGTGCGGTGCTGCTGCCGGAGTCCGTTGCCAGCCGTGAGGGTGTGGCGGTTGGTGACAGCATCACGCTGGCGCAGCCCGGCGGCGACGAGGTCCCGTTCACCGTTGCCGGCGTCGTGGCCTACTCCCTGCCCACCCGCACGACCGAGGGCGCCATCATCATGAGCCAGGCCGATGCGCGTGAGACATTCGGCGTCACCGAGGCCGGCCTGTATGCCCTTCAGCCGCAGGCCGGCGTCCCTGCCGGCACGTTCCGAGATGCCGTCGCGGCCAAGGCCGCGGACTACGCCGCCGAGGCCCTGTCTTCGGAACAGCTCTCGAGCGATCTCGGCCGGTCGTTGGATCGGCTCATTGGCCTGTTCGACTTGCTGGCGGTGCTGGCGGTGGTGATTGGCGGGCTGGGGATCGTCAACACGCTGGCGGTGGGGGTGCTGGAGCGTGGTCGGGAGATCGCCATCCTGCGCTCGCATGGGATGACGGTCGGGCAGGTGCAGGCCATGGTGGTGACCGAGGCGGGGATCATCGGCGCCGTGGGCGGTTTGGCGGCGGTGGTCATCGGGACTGCGGTGGCCTGGATCACGATCACTGTGGCAGCGCCGAACGACTTCGCCGGTGGCATTGCCATGCCCTGGGGACTGCTGGCAGCCGTCGTGCTGTTGGGGATCGGGGTTGCCTCAGCGGCCGGCATCTTCCCGGCGCGGACCGCGGCCCGCCTGCCCATCACCGACAGCCTCAAGCACTTCGAATAGCAGTCCGCACAGGAGGTCAGCGCGTGGAGACTCGCTTCTGGGAGGCGCATGCCGGACGCGCCTTCGTCGGGAGATTGGCGACCGGCACCGACCTGCTCGCCGAGATCGAGCGCTTCTGCGCCGAGAACGACATCCGCGCGGCATGGATCAGCGTGGTAGGCGCTGTCACCCACGCCTCGTTCGGCTACTACGAGCAGCACGAGGGGCGCTACCTGGAGCTCTCCAGCGACGACCACCACGAGATCACCGGCTTCGTCGGCAACGTTTCCATGCGCGGAGGCATGCAATTCCTGCACGCCCATGCCTCGTTCGCGGCCCGCGACGGGGACACCGTCGGCGGACACCTGCTGCCGGGCTGCACCGTGTTCGTGGGCGAGGTCACCATCCGCGAGATGAGCGGCGTGGAGCTCGAGCGCGTCCCCGACGAGATCACCGGCCTGGCCCTCTGGCCGCTCTAGCGACCGATGGGGGCGCCTTGCCGGGTAGGCCACCACGGGGCTGGTTCCTATTCGCAGTAGTACGAATGGGCCCCAATCGGGCGGGCCCATTCGTTTATGGTTCGCCGCGATGAGCCGGGCTCGCCCTCGCAATGCTGCCCGCGAAGACGACAGGAGAACCAACTAGATGAATTCCTTGCGCCGCCCTCGTACGATCCGCGGCTTCCGGCCGATGGCGATCCTGCTCGTCGCCGCCGTATCCGGCGCGATCTCGGCGCCCGCCGCTTCCCTCGCGGCTCCATTGCCAACGCTTTCCATCAGCAACGCCAGCATCACCGAAGGCGACGCCGGCACTCAGACCTTGACCTTCACGGTCACACAGAGCGCGCGCGGCAAGTCATCGGTGCGGTTCGCGACGGAGGCGGGCACAGCCTCGAGCCCGAGCGACTACCTGGCGCGGAGCGGGACGCTGAAGTTC
>DATEOS010000178.1:0-10934 GCA_035273815.1 Candidatus Limnocylindria bacterium | reverse complement strand
AAGTAGGTCGCGGCGAAGACACCGAACACGCTGCCGCCGAAGAAGACGTAGTGCAGGTGCGCCACCACGAAATAGGTGTCCTGCAGGTGGAAGTCGACCGGTGGCTGCGCAAGCATCACGCCGCTGATGCCACCGATCAGGAACATGCTGATGAAGCCGAGCGCGAAGAGCATCGGCGTGGTGAGGCTGATCGAGCCGCGCCACAGGGTCGCCATCCAGTTGAACATCTTCACGCCGGTCGGGATGGCGATCAGCGTGGTCATGAAGGCGAAGAACGGCAGCAGCACCTTGCCGGTGGTGAACATGTGGTGGGCCCAGACGGTCCAGCTCAGGAGGCCGATGCCAACGGTCGCGTAGACGAAGGCCCGATACCCGAACAGCGGCTTGCGGGTAAAGACCGGCAGGATCTCACTGACCACGCCCATGGCCGGCAGGATGACGATGTACACCTCCGGATGGCCGAAGAACCAGAAGATGTGCTGCCACAGGATCGGGTTGCCGCCGGCGTTCGGATCGAAGAAGTGGCCTCCGTAGTTGCGATCGATGAACAGCGCGATCAGGCCGGCGGTCAGCACCGGGGTGGCGAGCAGGATCAGCGTGGCGGTCACCAGGACCGTCCAGGCGAAGATGGGCATCCGGAAGAGCGTCATCCCCGGCGCCCGCATCTTGAAGATGGTGGTGATGAAGTTGACCGCGCCCAGGATCGAGGCGGTGCCAACCAGGGTGAGGCCGATGAGCCACAGATCGGTGCCGACGCCCTGCGCGTAGGTGCCGTTGCTGAGCGGCGCGTAGTTGGTCCAGCCCTCGGCCGCGGCCCCGCCAAACAGGTACCCGGCGAAGATGAGCCCTCCGCCCAGCGGCAGCAGCCAGAACGAGAGGGCGTTGATGCGCGGGAAGGCCATGTCCGGCGCACCCAGCTGGAGCGGCACCACGTAGTTCGCGAAGCCGGACAGGACCGGCACCACGAACAGGAAGATCATGATCGTGCCGTGCATGGTGAAGGCCTGGTTGTAGGTCTCGGGATCCAGGAACTGCAGGCCCGGCACGGCGAGCTCGGAGCGGATGACCAGCGCCAGGATGCCCGCGGCGAAGAAGAAGATGAACGAGTTGACGATGTAGAGGATGCCGATCTTCTTGTGATCGACCGTCGTCAGCCAGTCGAGCACCCACGAGCGCTGGTAGGTCTCGGCCTGCGGGGTGAGGGTGGTGGTCGCCATCAGTCTCGTGTCCGCTCCGCTACTCGACGATGAGGGTGCCCGTCATCTCGGGCACGGGATGGATCTCGCAGTAGAAGGTGTACTCCCCAGCCGGCAAAGGAGGCACGGCGAAGTCATCGGCGGCGTCGGGCCCGCTGAATGGCTGGACGCGGAATACCTCTTCGTTGTTGGCATCAACGATCACGAAGTCATGGGCGAATGAATCCTGGTTGGTGTAGTGAAGCGTCCAGGGTGTGTCGGCCGCCACTCGGAGCTCGTGCTTGTCGAAGGCGATGTCGGCGGCCACCAGGTCGATCACTTCGCCGCCGGGCTGAACTGAGGGTGGCGGCGTGCGGCCGGCCTTGGCATCGGCCAGCCACTTGTCGTAGTCGGCGCGCGACATGGCCTGGACGCTGAAGGTCATCTGGGCGTGCAGGTTGCCGCAGAACTCGGCGCACTGACCGTGATAGGTGCCCGCCTCGGTGACCGTGAACTCCAGCGTGTTCGGGGTCTCGCTCTCCGGGAACGGGATCAGGTCCCGCTTGATCAGGAACTGCGGCACGTAGAACGAGTGGATCACGTCGTTCGACACCAGGGTCAGCCGCACCGGCTCGCCCACCGGCACCACCATGACCGCCGGAGACGCCGGGCTGCCAACCACGGTGTAGTCATCGGCGGGGTCGTCGTCCAGGTATCGGAACTGCCACTGCCACTGGAAGCCGTCGACCTCGATGTCCACCCCGGCGTCCGGCGATCCGGCCGCCTCCACGCGGGCAAGGGTGACGATCGACAGCGTGAACAGGACCAGCACGATCACCGTCGGGATGGCCGTCCAGATGATCTCGACCAGCGTGTTGCCATGGGTCTGGGCCGGCAGGCGGTCGTCGCTGCGGCGATAGCGGAAGACCGAGTAGACGATGAAACCCTCGACTCCCAGGAAGACGACGGTGCCCATCGCGAGCACGATGTTGTAGAGCGTGAAGACGGACTCGGCCGCCTCCGTCTTCGGCTCCGGCGGGATCATCCCGCAGCCCGCGGCAACGGCGAGCACCATCAGCGGAACGACGACGCGAAGCGCCGTCCGCAGCCGGGATCGGGCCGCCGTGGTAGGCATCAGCTCGTCTCGAGGCTCCTCAGCGTCGCGGTGCGGCACGGGCCTCTGGTCCGCGCCGTCTCGTTCGTTGCGGGGCCGCGCGTCCAGCGTGGCTGGTGCGGCACGAACCGTATTGTACCGATCAGGTAATGCCCCGCGCCCCCGCAGGGGAGGGCGGGCCGGTGCCCATGCCAATCAGCGGGCTGGGCATTCCTCGGCTTCGCCGGGCAGAAGCGGACGCGGCATCACCTCGTACGAATGTCCGCCTCCGAGCCAGCGGGTGAGCTGGTTCGCATCCAGCAGCGCGTTCCACCACGCTTCGGCGTCCGCGCCGGTCACCACGGCACAGCGATAGCCGTCGAGACTCGTTGCCGAGCCGAATGCCGCCGGGTCACCGGCGATCGGCCACGCCATCTCGGTGCCCCCGATGCCGCTGGCGTCGGGCTCGTCGCTGTCCGCGTTGCGCACCACCAGCCGGAGCGCGCGCGGCTGGTAGGCCTGCCACTCGTTCTCGATCCAGGCGCCAGCGGGCAGCCAGTCGTCCAACGTGATGAGCCGCTGCTCCAACGCGGTCAGCGCGCGGTGCGCATCACGCTCCGAATCGGTCATGCCCGGGGGCATCGCCTCAGCGTCCAGCGTGCCCAGGGCGTAGACCCGGACGACCACGTCTCGCCTGGCGGCATGGAGCGTAAAGATCGTGTCGGCGGCATCAGCCACCATGCTGCTGGCGCCGGTCCACTCGGTGCTGAACTCGAACTGATGAGAGTCGAGCACCTCGCGCAAGACTGCCTGCACGCCGTCCTCGCTCAGCTGCCGGACGATGACCGGGGGCAGGGCAGGTCCCGGGTAGACGGCCGCCACTGCGCCGAGCGTGAAGACGCGGCCATCGCCGGTCATGAGGAAGTTCGGCAGGCTGACCAGGTGGGTGTTGGGCATGACGAAGCCGCCCTCCCAGCCGATCCGTAGCACCGTCGCATCGCCCGCCGGATGCGGGATCGACTGGTCAGTCGATGGCCTAGGCCCGCCCGTGCCCAGGGAGCAGGCAGCCAGCACCATGGCCAAGGCCAACCCGGCAGCAAGCCGGCTCGGACGCACGGGCGAATTCGCGACTCGTCTCATTGCGCCAAGGACGCGGTGGCTGCCCGATCGGTTCCGTGGATGGCGGCACTGCGCATGCGGCGACACAATGGCAGGCGATGAGACCTCACCGGTTTGCGCTGCGCGCCACCGTGCTGTCCATGGCGGGCACGCTCGGCCTCGTGGCGCCGGCCTTGGCCCATGGGGAGACGATGCCCGCCCCGGAGCTGCCCGGTGTCCTGCTGGCATGGCGCTTCGACCTCCTCCCACTGGCGGGCGTGGCGGTCGCCAGCGTGGCCTACCTGTGGGCCGTGCGACAGGTCGCGCGGCGGCACCGGTCCAACCCACCGCCGCGCTGGCGAACCGCCGCCTTCCTGGGCGGCATGGCCGCGATCGTGGTGGCGCTGTGCTCGCCGATCGAGGCCTACGAGGGACAGCTGTTCAGCGTGCACATGGTGCAGCACATGCTGCTGGAGCTGGTGGCCGCGCCGCTGATCCTGCTGGGCGCGCCGATGACCCTTACCCTGCGGGTTGCCTCACCGGATGTGCGCCGCGGGCTGCTGGCCGTGCTGCACAGCCGCGTGGTGGCGGTGCTGACCTTCCCGCTGCTGACCTGGCTGGCCTTCGCCGCGGTGAACTGGGGCTGGCACTTCAGCTCGCTCTACGACCAGGCCCTGGAGAACGAGCCGCTTCATTACCTGCAGCACGCGACCTTCCTGATCGCCGCGCTGCTGTTCTGGTGGCCGGTGGTCGCAGCCGATCCGGGCCGATGGCGTCTCCCCTATCCGGTCCGCCTCTTCTACCTCTTCCTGGCCATGCCGCAGAACTCGTTCCTGGGCGTGGCGCTGATGAGCGCCCCGGTGGTGCTGTTCCCGCACTACCTGACGACCCTGCGGCCCTGGGGTCCCAGCGCGATCGTCGACCAGAACCTGGGCGGCATCCTGATGTGGACCTTCGGAGACGTCGTGTTCCTGGTCGCCATGGCGTGCGTGGTAGCGGCCTGGGTGCGGCACGAGGACAAGCGCACCGCTCGCCTGGACGCGCGACTGGATGCCGAAGCCGCGGCCCGGGAGCGCGCCCCTACGGGCTGAGGCGGATCAGGCTGTCGACCGCCACCGCAGCGAAGAGCAGGGTGAGGTAGCTGATCGAATAGCGGAAGAGGCCGATCGCCGCCTTGCCATCGCTGGCATCGCGCAGCACGCGCAGCGCGTACCACACGAAGGCAGCGCCCAGGGTGATGGCCGCCACCAGGTAGATCAGCCCCATGCCGGCGGTGGGGAACAGCAGCAGGCTGACGGCGAACAGCAGGAGGGTATAGATCACGATCTGGCGGGCCGTCTCCGCGTCGCCGCGGACAACCGGCATCATCGGCACGTTGGCCGCCGCGTAGTCGCCCTTGAACCGCAGCGCCAGCGCCCAGAAGTGCGGTGGCGTCCAGTAGAAGACGATGGCGAACAGCACCAGCGCCGGCACCCCGATGGTGCCAGTGACCGCCGCCCAGGCGACCAACACCGGGACGCAGCCGGCAGCACCACCGATGACGATGTTCTGCGGGGTGCTGCGCTTCAGCCACAGCGTGTAGACGAAGACATAGAAGCCAATGGCGCTGGCCGCCAGCAGCGCCGACAGCAGGTTGACCGTCAGCACCAGCCAGGCGAACGAGATCACGCTGAGCACCACCCCGAAGACGAGCGCGCTGCGCGGCTGCACCGCGTGGCGTGGCAGCGGCCGGTGGCGGGTGCGGCGCATCACGTCGTCGATGTCGCGGTCGACGTACTGGTTGATGGCGTTCGCCCCGCCGGCGGCCAGCGTGCCGCCGGTTATGACCGCGGCCATCAGCCACAGCGACGGGATGCCGCGCTGGGCCAGGACCATGGTCGGAATAGTGGTCACCAGCAGCAATTCGATGATGCGCGGCTTGGTGAGCGCGACGTACGCACGCAAGGTGCCACCGCCGCTCGGGGCGGCGGTACCGGTCGGGAGGCGGACCAACGCCGGTTCGCGCAAGGCCGCCAGCAGCAGCCAGCAGCAGGTGGCGAACAGGGCGGCGCCCACCGCCAGGTGCGGCACCACGAACAGGGCCGACAGCCGCGACCAGACATTTGCGGCGCCCAGCGCAATCTGGACGATCACGAGCGCGACTGCCACGGCGGCCAGCGTTCGGGGCAATCGGCTCTGCGTGCGACGGCGGACGACCACGGCGGTCCAAACCACCAGCACGGCCACCGCCACCGCCAGCGCGCGGTGCGCGACCTGGATCGCCTGCGTCTGGGCATCGACCACCGGCAGGATGCTGCCGTTCATCAAGGGAAAGTCCGGATAGGCGAGCCCCGCGTCATGACCGGTCACCCACGAGCCGAGCAGCATCTGGGCGAAGACAGCTACGGTGGTGAAGCCGATGAGCCCGACCGGCAGGGCGCTGCGGCGCCCCGGCATCGGTCCGTGCACGGCGCGATCGGCGATCAGGATGGTCAGGGCCAGCACGGTGAGCGCCATGCCCAGGTGGGCCGTCACCAGCTCGCGACGGAGCTGCTGGATCACCACCTGGCCGCCCAGCAGCGCCTGGACGATGACCAGCACGCCGGCGCCCACGGCCGCGATGAGCAGGGCCCGGTCGCGCCGCCTGGCGGTAAGGACGGTGATCAACGCCACCGCGCCCACCAGCGGTCCCACCAGCACGGCCGCGACCAGCCGATGCGAATGCTCGATCCAGGCGTGCAGCTCAGCCGGCGGCACCCAGTCGCCGAAGCAGAGCGGCCAGTCCGGGCAGCCGAGGCCCGAATCGGTGGCGCGGACGAGGCCGCCCACCGAGATCAGGACGAAGGTCGCAGCCGCCGCGGCGATGGCCAGCTTGGCGAATCGGGTCAACGAGTCCTCCGGCGACGGGCGAGCCGGCACCATGGTCTGGGGCGCGGCGCAGGCGGCGACCCGACGGTCAGGCGCTCCGCGGCATGATACCGACGGCGCACCGCGCCGTCACCGCGGGGCTAGGCCGGCGACGCGTCGCTCGGCGCGTCTGGCCTGTGGCACACGGCGCAGCATGGGCGGCAGCCGGGGGACCACGCGGCGCGAGACCGCAGCCAGCTGCCGCATCCCAGCCTCGCGCGCCGGTGACCAGGGAATGCCATACCCCCGCCGGATCGGCTGGGGCAGCACCGAGTCGGAGATGAGATGCGCCATGTCCCACACCGCGCGCGGCGGGAACCGCTTCGGGTAGCGAACGTGCGGCGCCAGCGCACGGGCCGTGGCATCCACCCGCACCGTGCCATCGGCCATCATCCGCGCCATCTCGCCGCGCAGCTCCGCGAGCGTGAGCGGCACGCTCGAGGCGGGAATGCCCATGCGGATGGCGACCTGACGCGCCTCGACGTGATAGGCCTGCTGCTCCTCGGGCGTGAGCGGCGCCACGTAGCGGTCGTAGACGCGCAGCGCGGTGTCGATCAGGGTGGCGTGCACCCAGAGCAGCAGCCCGGGGTCGGTGGCGTCGTAGGCGGCCCCGGTCTCGGGGACGTTGCCGCGCACCACGGCGTGGATCGCGTTCACGCGCCGGATGGCCGCCTCGGCGTCCGAGGCCGTACCGAAGGCCACCGCATAGCTGGATGCCAGGGTGCGGCGCAGGCGGGTGAACGGATCGGCCCGGAAGTCGGAATGCTGGTCGACGCCGGCAGCGACCGCCGGGTGGGCGAGCTGCATCAGCAGGGCGCAGGTGCCGCCGGCCAGCACCAGCACCTCCCCGTCGATGCGCCACGCCATGCTGCCCGGCCCGAACAGACCTGGATCGCCGACCATGGCCCGCGCCCTGGTGCTCACCATGGCTAGCCCTCGCTGGGCGCGGCCTGGGTCGCGGTCGCGGCCACGGGCTGCTTCGGATCCACGATGCCGAGCCAGTTCACCGCGGCACCCGAGGCACACAGCAGTGCCGCGATCAGCATGGCCAGGCGGAAGGCATCGGTGGACGACTGGCGGGCCGCATCTTTGACCTCGTCCGGCTGACCCGCGGCGGGCTCCCTGAGCGGCGGAACGGCGGCCCGCACCTCGGCCGAGTCGACGTCCAGCGACGGGACCTGGGCACTCAGACCCCCGTAGAAGCTGGCCGTGACGCCGATGAAGATCACCGCGCCGGCCAGGATGGGACCGATGCGGCTCAGGGCGTTATTCAGCGCCGAGGCGAGGCCGGAGTTGCCCACCGGCACCGACGTCATCAGAGCCGTGGTCAGGGGCGCCACCAGCATGGCGATGCCGAAGGCGAACAGCAGGTTGGCTGGCAGCACGTCGGTCACATATGACACCGGCGGCACCAGGCTCGACGGTTCGGTGATGACCGCCGGCCACGCCTGGCTGCTTGCCGGGACGCGGACGAACCAGAGGAGGCCCAGCCCCATCAGCGCCGGCCCAATGGCCATGAAGCGGCGCGGACCCAGCCGCCCCGCCAGCTGGCCGAAACTGGTTGACAGCAGCGCCAGGGCCAGGCCGGTGGGCAGGCCTGCCAGCCCGGAGCCCAGTGCCGTGTAGCCCAACGTGCCCTGGAGGAACAGGGCCAGGTAGTAGGAGAAGACGTAGAGCGCGCCATAGATGAGGAGCGTCGAGACATTGGTCACGCTGAAGTTGCGCGAGCGGAACAGGCTGGGCGGCACCAGCGGATCGCGGCGCATCGTCATCAGCGGCACCAGGCAAATCGCGGCAATGAAGCCAATCGCCAACGCAGCCCACGCCACCGGGTCTTTCCACTGCTGCTCCTGGCCGCGCGTCGCGCCGTAAGCGAGGCCGCCGACCGCCAGGGCAATCGCTGCGGCACCCAGCCAGTCGAAGTGCTCGGGCGCGTCGGGGTTGCGGCTCTCGTCGAGCTGGGTGCGCGCGATCACGACGCCGGCAATGACCAGCGGCACGTTCACCAGGAATGCCGATTGCCAGCCGAACGTGTCAATCAGGATGCCGCCCACCACCGGCCCGCCAACCGTCAACGCGCTGGTGGCCGCTGCCCAGATGCCAAAGGCCCGACCACGCTCCGCGCCCTCGAAGGTGGCGTTGATCAGAGCCAGCGAGGTGGGCACCAGGAAGGCGCCGAAAGCACCCTGGACCAGGCGGCCCAAGATCAGGATCTCCATGGTCGGCGCCAGCCCGCACGCCAGCGAAGCCGCGCCGAAGCCGGCCAGGCCGATGACGAAGAAGCGCCTGCGTCCGTATCGATCCGCCAACGCGCCGGCCAGGATGAGGAGTGCCGACAGCGAGAGCAGGTAGCCGTTGACGATGTACGACTGCCCCTCCAGGACCCCGACGACCGAGGTCGGCAGCGTATCGCCGATGGCGCGCAACGCCACGTTGACGATGGTCGAGTCCAGGAAGACGATCCCGGACCCGAGGACGACCGCCACCAGGGTCCAGGTCCGCCGGCTCATCGATTCAGCCTAGCAGCCGTCACCCGTTGGCCAGCGGTCGTACGATTGACCGATGAGCGCGGCGGCGCTCGACCGTCTGCTGGCAATCCTTGTGGCCGCCCTTCTGGTGACCGGGCTGCTCTCCCTGCGTGCCGGCAGCCCTCCCACCGCACCGCTGTTCGTTCTGCATGGCGCGCTGGCCGGCAGCCTGCTTGCGGCCGTCGCACTGAAGCTCCGCCGGTCCGCCCCTCGGGCCGCCGCTGCCCGCCGTTGGGGCGCCCTGGCACTGGCCATGCTGCTCGCCCTTTTCACCATCGCCGCGTTGGTCGGCGGCTTCGCGTGGGTCGTCTCGGGGCGCATCCTGAGCGTCGGGCCGTGGACGATCATGACGCTCCACGCGTGGGCAGCGCTGTGCCTGGTGCCGATCCTGGTGGCGCACCTCGTTCCTCGCCACTGGCGCGTCCTGCGACCGCGCCGCGCTTCCCCAATTGCCGGACATGGGCGCCGAATCGACCGACGAGCAGCCCTGGGGGTGATGGGAATGGCGGCGGCCGGCGTGGTCGCGTGGGTCGGGGCCAATGCCATCGAGCGCGTGGCCGGCGTCGTGCGGCGCTTCACCGGATCACGCTGGCTGCCGGATGGCGGCATGCCGCCTGCCACGACCTTCTTCGGCGAGATGGTGCCGCCCATCGACCCGGACGCGTGGCGGCTCAAAGTGTCGGGAATGGTGGCGCGACCGGAACGGTTGTCACTCGCCGCGCTGAAGGGCCTGGGCGAGGTGGAACGTGAGGCAGTCCTCGACTGCACCTCCGGTTGGGCCCTACGCACGAGGTGGCGTGGGATTCCGTTGGCCGCCGTGCTGGAGCGGGCCAGCCCAGACCCAAGAGCGCGCGCGGTTATCGTGCGGTCGGCAACCGGCTGGTTCGCCAGGCTACCGCTGGACGAGGCTCGCGCGCAGTCCCTGCTGGCCACTGGTGTTTCCGGTCAGCCGCTGCCGCATGCGAATGGCGCGCCCTGCCGCCTGGTGGCTCCCGACCGGCGCGGGCTCGAGTGGGTGAAGTGGGTGACCGAGGTGGAAGTGGCCTAGGCCGTCCCGCCGCGACCGATCACGTACTTCATGCCGGCCAGCTGGTCCTCCGAGAGCGGGTTGCCCTGCTCGTCGAGCAGCGGCGAGCCCAGGCGGCAGTCGATGCACACGAAGGCAACATCCGGGTCCGACTCGCTGATCAGCTTGACCCGATGGGCGAACAGCGGCGTGCCCAGCGCCACGTCGCGGCCGCAATCACGGCACTCCTCTTCACGCTCCATGCCCCGATTCTAGGACGACCGGGCGGGCGAGCTCGATCAGCCACGTGCGGCGCTGGCGGCCGGACGACAACAGTCGCCGGCCCCAGCTGGAGTGCGCGGCCGCCAGGTCGTCGGCCGACACCGACCGGCAGGCACGTGCCTCCATCCCCAGCCTCCGGTATGCGCCGACCACGGCCGAGGGGTCGAGGTCCACCACCCCGCCACCCGCCGCGTCGCGTTCCGCGGCCGAGACCAGCAGCCGCAGCAGGCCGCCCGGCGCCACCAGCCGGGCGATGGCGGTCGTGCCGTCCGCCTCCGCACCAACGGCGGCGCGCAGCAGCGAACCCCAAGGGAAGTGGACGGTGACGAACGAGGCGAGGCCCGCCAGCTCGCCCGGCAGCTGCTCGACACCGGAGGCGATGAATCGGGCGTTCGGGAGAGCGCCCTTGCGGGCCGAGCGAGCGGCGCGCCACGAGGCATCGCGCATCGCCTCGTGACTCGCGTCGATGGCGAGAACCAGCTCGGTCGGACATTCGGCCGCGCGGTGCAGGACGTAGCGTCCGTCACCCGCACCCAGGTCAATCGAGACGGCCGAGTGCGTGGCGGCCAGGTCGGTCAGTTAGCCGACGTCAACCTCGGTGAGGCGACGGCCAGTCACGAGTCGCATGGACCGATCATAGCGTCGGCTCCAGCGGAGCGAAACGAGCAGTGAAATGCCTGAGCTGAGCAGGCTGCTCCACGATCCGCAGGCCGCGCAGCTCGCCAGCGCGCTCGGCCACCCAGCGAACCACCTCGATCACGTAGTCAACGTGCGACTGGGTGTAGACGCGCCGCGGGATGGCGAGGCGGACCAGCTCCATCGGCGCCGGCGTTTCTGAGCCATCCGGACCCTTGCCGAACATGACC
>DATEOS010000177.1:0-2237 GCA_035273815.1 Candidatus Limnocylindria bacterium | reverse complement strand
CTCGGCCAGCACCTCGCTGCGCTCGGCCAGGGCGATCAGGTGTCGACGCAGCACCGACTCCAGCTGGCGGGCGTGCCCGAAGCTGAACTCGCGCAACAGGGTCCCGAGCGTAGAGGGCGCGTAGACCCCGTCGAACAGGATCGGCATGCCCCCTGCGCGGAGTACGTCCAGGTCGTCGATGCTGTCCGCACCGGCGCACATCCCGGCGATCACCCCCATCAGCTTGGGCGCCGGGTTGGCTGCCCCGGACTTGATCCGCGCCGTCTTGATCGACACTGCCTCAGCGATGATCTCCGGCAGCCGGGTTTGCTCGGCCAGCCCGAGCAGCGGCACCAGCCCCGCATGCGACACGAGGTTGTCCTCGTCGAAGCGCGCCGAGCCGGCGGTGAACCTGTGGGACACTCGCACTGAAAGTGCCTTTCTCAAGCTTGGTTGATCGGTGCGTCGCAACACCTATTCTCCCAGCTCAGGAGGCACTTATCTGTGGCGGGAGCCCCGGTCAAGCGTGAGTTCGTGATCGTTTTCTCCGTTCCTCGACGCGTGTGTGCGGCGTCGCCCCGCAGTCGGCGTCAACGTGGAGCGCCCCGTAGGGACGAACGACCTTGACGCCGGCGAGGAGCGGCGCATGGTGGCGGCGGGCGAGGATCATCCCGGCAGGTCCGCGAGCGCCCCGGCTTATCTTGGTCCTCGAACCTTCCTCGGTTCGGCGACATGATGATCGATTGGGGTGTCCCGCGGGGGCGGGGGAAGGGCGGGCCGCTCGGTCTTTCGAGGCCGTCCAGCCGGGGCTGGCGGCAGTGCCTTCTCGGGAGCCGGCCGCGCCGTGGCGCATCAGCGTGGGTGGACAGGACGCAGACCTGGAGCCTGGTGATCGCGCGCCCGCCGGGGCGGGGTCAGGCCGGCGGTGCGAGGGCGTGCTCGCCGAGGGCGCGCAGCCGGTGGTGGCAGCGGCGAGACAGCTTGCGGGCGACCGACAGCGCGGCGCGTTGGCCGCCGAGCCGATCGGCGACCTGACGGTAGTAGTCGTGGTCGGGGCTGGCGGTGCGGGCGGAGCAGCGAGCAGCCTCATACAGCGCCCAGCGCAGCAGTGGCGAGCCTTGCCGGGACAGCCTTCCCGGTGAGCGTTTGCTGTCGGAGGAGTAGACGGTGATGTCCAGCCCGGCGTGGCGGACCGCGTCGCGGGAGTGCGTGAAGCGGCGGGCGTCGCCCATCTCCGACCAGATCACCACCGAGGTCAACGCGCCGATGCCGTACTCGGCGGCGATCGCGCGGCAGCCGGGCTGGCGGCGGGCGAACCCGATCAGCTCCGCGCGCAACGGCCCGATCTGGGCATCCAACGCCTCGATCATCGCCACGGCGACGGTGATGGCCTGGCGGGCGGCCGGGCTCAGCCCCTCGATCCGGGCCAGCCGGTCGCGATCCCCGCTCAGCAGACCACGCTGGGCCGGGGCTCCCAGGTGATACAGGGTGGCGTGCATGCGCTGCTGCCAGCCGGTGCGCTGATCGGCCAAGTCCTTGTACAACCGGACCTTGGCCCGGGTCTCCAGCACCAGCTGCGGCGGGATCCAGCACTCCGGGAGCCGCCCCTCCAGCAGCAGATCCCGCAGGTGCCGGGCATCGATCCGGTCGGTCTTGGCGTGCCGCCGCCGCCCACGCAGCCCCGCCACCTCGGCCGGCTCCGCCAGGTGCGCCACCACGCCCGCGGCCTGGCACTCCTCGATCACGAACCGCCACCCGGTGCAGCCCTCCACCGCCAGCTCCACATGCCGGTCGGCGAATCCCGCCAGCCAGCCGCGGAACAACTGCCGATCCGCCGGGCTGATCCGACCCCGGCGCACCTCGCCGGAGACGGTGTCCAGCACATCGAACGTGATCTGCTTCCGGTGCAGATCCAACCCTCCTACGATCGCCATCGGGACCTCCTCGAGCACCATCAGAAACCACGGTCTGGTTCCCAACGGGACCGATGCTTCCGTGCCGAGGGGGTCCCGCCACATGTCACCTTTCGAGGTGCACCCTACAACTGCTCGACCCAAGATCACGGTGACCGCAGACGGGGCCGGGATTGTGTCGCATGCCGGGTCCCGGCTGTTGGGCGACCTCGCGGATGCGACGACGTTGACTGGCGAACTGAGCGACGCACTGCATGGGGCCCGCGGCTCCCGACCGCGCCACGACCCCAGCCGGGTGCTGATTGATCTCGCGGTCGCGATCGCTGACGGTGCCGAGTCCATCTC
>DATEOS010000176.1:0-2019 GCA_035273815.1 Candidatus Limnocylindria bacterium | reverse complement strand
GATCGTCCTGTAGCAGCCTGGTACACGGCGGTGCGCGAGCCCGCAGCCAACGGCACGGGGCGCTCACGCGGGCGCGGCGCCCGCATCGGCAACTGCACATCCGCACCCTTTGTGGCGCAAGAGCGCGAGTTGCGCCTCGGGGGCATCCACGTAGTCGTGTTGCGCCGCCATCCCGGTGGCCAAGCGCGAATCGAGCGGGCTGCGATGCCGGTATCCGCGTCGCTCCATCTCCGCCGTCAGCGCTTCGTGCCGGCGGAAGAGCGCCGCCAGCTTGCCGCGCCAGCGCTTGGTCTCGGGATGGTGCGCGTAGCCCTGACGGTCTTCGGTCAGAATCGTCCAGAGCGCATGCACTTCGCGATGCTCGCCAAGCAGGTGCTGGCGACAGAGGAGGGTGGGCGGCACATCCCAGATGCGCACGGGGTTCCTTTCTGCAAGCGGCGCTCACGGCGAGCCAGGCATGGACGCGACCGGGCCAATCGGATCCTGCGGTCTTACGGGAGATCGCGACATGCCGTGGCCAGACAGGATGCGCACCTGGTCCTCGATGGCGCGGACTTGCTCCCCCTGATCCCGCCCCGGATCGAACGCCAACGGCGAGCCGAACCGCATGGTCAGGTGCCAGCGAGCGCCGCGGCGGTACTCGAGCCCAACTGGGACAATGGGCACGCGGGTCCGGCCGTCACGCTCGGCGTAGGCGACGAAGCGCAAGAACCCGCGCCGGAACGGGAGGAACGCGTCGTCGGTCGTCTTGGGGGTGTAGCCAGGATCGACGTTCGGGAAGCCCTCGGGGAAGACGAGCAGCAACTTCCCGGCCCGCAATAGCCGCACGCTCTGCCGGGTGGCCGCGCGAAGGCGGGCGGGGTCGGTCGTGCCACGGGCTCCGTCCGCCGGCTCGCCAGGGCGATTGAAGGCTTCGGGGCGGTCGACGGCAGGCCAGCCCGCGGCCTGGCAGGCCCGCTCCATTACCTGGCGCCCGGCCGGGTTCTGCACCCAGTCGAGCGCGACGACCACGTGCAACGGGCGCGGCACGACGGCCAGCAGCGCACAGCCGTCATAGAAGTGGTGGAAATGGCGCGCGGCGATGACGGCCGGCCCAGTCGCCGGCAGATGCCCCAGGCCCTCGACCCGAACGTCCGCGCGCCGCATCGCTAGGCGGCAGAACGCGCGGATCCCCGACCACGGCAAATCGGTTGTCAGCGACCGGGCGAGGCGCGCCATCCCACCTCTCCGAATGGCCGCCGCGGACGCAGGCGGCTCGCACTCACGGCCAAACTGGCTGGCAGCAGTCCGGTCAGCACGGCTAGCACGACCGGTGGCCACAGCCCGGCGCTCAGGCTCAGGGCGACGGCGAACGCCAGGTTCGCCGCGTAGACGGCAAAAGGGAACCAGCCCGCTGGTGCCAATGCGGCCGGCTCGATCTCAGCGCCCCAAAGGAGGCGGCTCAGACCCATGTAGGCCAACCCGGTCAGCGACCACCCGGCCAGGTTCTGCAGCGGCATGCCGAAATACGGGCCGGTCTCGTGCCACGTCCAGAACTGCACGCGCAGCCCGGGGTCGGCCATCGCCGGGTCGAGGACGAGATCCCAGGCGGTCAGCAGCCAGACGCCGAGGGCCAACGCCCACCATGGCCCCCACTTGCCGAACCGGACGGCGATGAGGCGGCCGAGCACGTAGCACGACAACCCCATGTAGAACCAGGAGAGCGGGATGGTGAACGGCACCCGGTCCAGGATTTTGGCGCCCAGAAATGAGGTGTACTCGTAATTGCCGAACGGCCAGCCCAAAGGCCAGGGCCGCCAGATGCCCGAGCAAGAGAACCAACGCCAGTCTCATGGTCGCCCCCACGGGTCGTCGACCAGCACGCGGCCGCGCCAGACGTGGCGGCGACGCAGGGCGCTGCGCCCGAGCTCCGCCGCCGGCACGTCGGGCAGCGGCGACAACCAGTACGTCCACGGTCGCCGCGGATAGGCGCGCGCCGTCCCCAGCAGCACCCTGAGCCGCGCCATCAGCAGCGCGGCG
>DATEOS010000175.1:0-10114 GCA_035273815.1 Candidatus Limnocylindria bacterium | reverse complement strand
CGGAGGCATCGGATGCCATCCGGTTCCGCGACGACCAGGCCTCGGCGCCGCTCGGCGACCTGCTCGGGCCCCTTGCGGCGGAGCGACTGCCGGTGGAGCTGATCGAGCTGCCTGGACAGCCCGCCCGGCTGCGGATCGGCGCCGAGATCGACATCACCTCGCTGGTGCGCCAGGGCCGGTTCAATCCGGATACCGGAGAGCTGAGCCTGGTCCCGGTGCCGCTCTCGCTGCTGGACGGCCGGCCGGTGTACGGCGCCTCGCTGGTGCTGCGTGACGGCGACGGGCTGCTCCATCGGTTCACGGCGGAGCCAATTCCGCTCAACCCGGACGGTCCCGAGCAGATCGAGGTGGAGATTCGCGCTCCCGACACGCTGGCCGCCGGCGCGCAGGACCTGCCATTGCAGATGAGCGGGCCGATCACGATCGTCGAGATCGGCCTGCAGGCCGCGCTGCCCGGCCTCGTGTTCGCCGACGATGGCACCGTCACCCTGACCTCGCTGGATTGGAGCGGCGCGCAGGAGGGTGATGCCTGGCAGACGGTGCACCTCGCCACCGCGGGTGGCTGGGTGACCACCATCAGCCCGGCCGGCCAGTCGTTCCCCAACACCGTGCCGCATGACGGTCTCACGGTGGAGCTCACCGGCAACAACCCGTTGCTGGGTTCTGGCTTCACCATTGGCACACCCAACGAGATCGGCTACCTGGCCAGCGCCATCGACCGCTTCGCCGATGCGGAGCTGCCGGCCGTGGTGAATCGGGCCCTGCTGGAGGGGACCTCCCTGTCGGTGGGCGAGGTGCTGGGCGTTCGCCTCTTCGGGCAGAACCGGATCGTCCGCATCACCGGCGCCGTGGACTCGTTCCCCACCACCGACGCCGAGGAGCCGCTGGTCATCGCGGACCTGCCGACGCTCGAGCTGATGCGCTTCGCGGTGGGGCGGCAGATCAACCTCCCCGACGAGTGGTGGATCCAGACCTCCGATGGCCAGGCCGATGCGGTGGCCGCCGCGCTGCGCGCCGCACCGCTGACCGCCATTTCGGCCGAGACCATCGACGAGCGCACGCGCATCCTCAGCGCCGATCCGGTGGCGCTGGGCATCATCGGCGCCCTGAGCGTGGGCTTCGTGGTCGCCGCCCTGTTCGCGGTGATCGGTCTGGCGATCAGCGCCGCCGTCTCCGCCCGCCAGCGACGGACCGAGTTCGCGCTGCTGCGGGCGCTTGGCCTATCGGGTCGAGAGCTGTCCGGTTGGCTATGGCTGGAGAACACCGCGGTGGTGACCGTCAGCCTGGCGGCGGGGACGGTGATGGGACTGGTCATCGGCTGGGTGGTGCTGCCGTTCGTCACCGTCACCCAGGCTGGTGACAACCCCTTCCCGCCGGTTCTGCTGGACGTGCCGTGGGGCGCCATTGCGCTGCTGGAGCTCCTCGCCATCGGCGCGCTGGGGATCACGGTGCTCGTGCTCAGCCGCGTGCTGCGCCGCTTCGGCATCGGCTCCGCCCTCCGGATGGGGGAGGACTGAGCCATGCGCTCGATGTGGGCCGCCGCCTTCCTGCTCCGTCGACTGCGCATGGAGATCGGCACTGCGCTGCTGATCGTTGGCCTCGTGGCCGCCACCAGCCTGGTCTTCTCAGCGGCGCCGCGGCTGCTCGACCGTGTCTCGGACGACGGGCTGCGGCATGAGGTCGCGAGCAGCGGTCCGGTGCAGCGCAACCTGCAGCTGTCCACCGTGTCGGTGCTGCCGGATGCGGAGGGCTCGCTGGATGCCGTCAACCAGCTGGGCGACAGCTTCGCCGATGAGTTCCCGGAAGTGGTGCACAACGCGATCGCCGGGCGGCTGCTGGCGTTCACCACGGTGCGCTTCGCCATCGCCGATCCCCCGGAGTACACGACCTTCGTCAGCCTTCGCTACCAGTCCGGCCTGGACGATTCCATCAGCCTGACCGATGGGCGGCTGCCGGCCTCGACCGGCGACTCGCTGGCCCAGGCCTCGTTCGGACTTGACCCGTCCGAGGAACCTCCGCCACCGGTTCCGCCGGTGTTCGAGATCGCCGTCTCCGACGCCACGGCCCAGGAGATCGGGGTGGGCGTCGGCGACGTCCTGTTCGGCGCGGCCGACGGCGCCGACCCCCTGATCCACCGCGCCTTCCAGCGCGCACCCGAAGCTCGCTTCGAGGTGGTGGGCATCTTCACCGTGACCGATCCGGAGGCGGAGGCGTGGTACGCCGACCGTGCACTGCAGGTCGTGAACATCGGCGGCTCGCTCGAGAGCCCCATCGCTTTCGCCACCGCCCTGGTCGCGCCGGACACCCTCGACGGCCTCGTCGCCTCGCAGCTGCCGATGCGTTTCCAATGGCGCTACCTGGTGGATCCGGCTCGGCTGGACGCCGGCCAGGAGGAGGCGCTGACCACGGGCCTGCAGCGGCTCGAGACCCAGTTCGAGACGACCGGCAGCGACGCATCGGTGTCCAGCGGCGTGGTGCTGCGCTCGGGGCTGCTGGACATCGTGGAGCGCTACCACGATCAGCGCGCCGCCACGACCGCCGTGCTGTCGGTGGCGGCGATCGGGCCGTTCGCGCTGGCGGTGGGAGCGATCGGCATGATCGGCATCCTGCTGGTCAGCCGGCGCCGTCCCAGCCTTGAGCTGACGCGGGGGCGGGGGGCCACCGGCTGGCTGCTCCTTGGCACGCAGCTGTGGGAAGGGCTTCTGCTGGCCGCGCCGCCGGCCCTGATCGGCTGGGGCCTCGCCACCCTCCTCCTGCCCGGCCGGCCGAGCCTCGGCTCGGCCGTCCTGGGGCTGCTCGTCTGCCTTGCGGCCGCCTTCGCGTTGGTGATCGCCACCTGGCCCGCCGCGCGGCGACCCTACGGCGCCAGCGACCGTGACGAGGCGCCGCCGCTTGCCGCGTCACCCCGCCGGCTGGTGCTGGAGGGCACCGCCGTCTTCCTGGCCGTGGCGGGCGCGCTGCTCCTGCGACAGCGGGGCCTGGCCATCGCCGACGAGGAGGTGCGCTTCGACCCGTTCCTTGCCGCGGTGCCGGTGCTCGCTGCGGTGGCGGTCGGCATCGTGCTGCTGCGGGTCTATCCCTTCCCGATCCGGGCCGGTGGCTGGCTCGCCGCCAAGCGTCGCGACCTGGTGCCGGTGCTGGGCCTGCGCAACGTGGGGCGCCACTCGGCGGCGGTCGCGCTGCCGCTGCTGGTGCTGATGCTGACCGCCGCCTTCACCGCCTTCGCCTCCGTCGTCAGCGTGACCGTCGATCGAGGGCAGCAGGATTCCTCGTGGCAGCAGGTGGGCGCCGACTACCGGATCGACACAATCTCGGGCGCCGGCCTGTCGAGCCAGATCGACCCGGATGCGATCGACGGCGTAGAGGCGTGGGCCGACGCCCTGGTCGACGTGGCAGCCCCGTTCGAGAGCCAGTCGAACCAGCGCACCAATATCTACCTGCACGCGCCGGACCTCGCCGCATACGCCGATGTGGTGGAGGGCGGCCCAGCGGCCGTCGACTTCCCGGCGCCGATGCTGGAAGCGCCCGATCCGGGCGCGGGCATCCCCGAGCGCCCGATCCCGGCCATCATCTCGCGCCACCTGCCGGGAGGCACCCTGCCGTTCAACCCGGGCGACATCTTCGTGGTCACCGTTCGCGGCCAGCCGATGACGATGGAGGTCGCCCAGGTACGCGAGACCTTCGCCGGCGTCCCGCCGGAGACCGCCTTCGTGGTCGCCTCCCTCGATCAGCTGGCCGCCGTGTACCAGAACCCGCCGCTGCTGCCCTCCACCGTCCTGCTGCGCGGCCCGGAGTCGATCGAGCAGGCAGTCGCCACCACCTTTGCCGGCCAATCCGCCTCGGTGCGCTTCGCGTCACGCCACGCGGTCTATCGGGCCATGCTGGAGGCGCCGCTGGTGGCGGCCATCGGCGATGGATTCCGGCTGACGATGCTGGTGTCAGCCCTCTACACCGCCATCGCCGTGATTGCCGCACTGACGTTGTCGGCGGCTCGCCGGCGCCGAGAAGAGGCGCTGTTGCGCACGCTGGGCCTGAGCGGCGGCCAGTCGCTGTGGCTGACCGTGGTGGAGCACGCCCCGTCGGTGTTCCTGGCCGTCCTGCCCGGCCTGGCGCTCGGGATCGGGATCGCTTACCTGCTGGCGCCGGGGATGGGACTGTCCGCCTTTGCCGGCGGCGGGACGCTCGGCCTGCGCATCGACTGGTGGGTGGTGGGGCTGGTGAGCCTGGCGCTGGCCGGGGTGGTGGCACTTGCAATCGGCATCGGCACCTGGGCGGCGCGCCGGGCCCGCGCAGCGGACGCGCTGCGCTTCGGCGACGATTGAGGGAGCACACGAGGATCGCATGACCGAATCGATCAGCGACATCGTCGACCTGCAGCCCGGCGAGCGGGTTGGAGTCGAGCCGCAGCGTGCCCGAGCCCTGGCCGGTGACGAGGCGCTGATCGTGTGCGACAACCTGGTGAAGATCTACAAGGTCGCGGACCTCGAGGTGGTGGCGCTGCAGGGGCTGGACCTGATGGTCGAGCGCGGCGAGTTCATCGCCCTGGTGGGCGCCTCCGGCAGCGGCAAGAGCACGCTCCTCAACATCCTGGGCGGGCTCGACGTCCCGTCGGCCGGCCGGGCCACGGTGGCCGGACACCACCTCGGCGAGATGGACCAGAAGGAGCGCACCGCCTATCGGCGCCGGGTGATCGGCTTCGTCTGGCAGCAATCAGCCAAGAACCTGCTGCCGTACCTGACCGCAGCCGAGAACGTGGAGCTGCCGATGCTGCTGGAGGGCGTGGCGCCCGCCGACCGCCAGGCGCGGGCCACCCAGCTGCTGGAGCTGGTGGGACTGGGGGAGCGCGGCGACCATCGCCCGGACCGCCTCTCCGGGGGCGAGCAGCAGCGCGTATCGATCGCGGTGGCCATCGCCAACCGGCCGGCCGTCCTGTTCGCGGACGAGCCGACCGGCGAGCTCGACTCGGACACCGCGCAGCAGATCTTCGACCTGCTGCGATCGGTAAGCGAGGACCTTGGCGTGACGATCGTGGTCGTCACCCACGACCCGCTGGTCAGCGAGCGCGTCAGCCGGACCATCGCCATCCGCGACGGCCGCACCGCCACCGAAACGTTGCGGCGCGCCGCCGTGTCGGAAGCCGGGGAGCATCACCTGGTGGCAGAGGAGTACGCCGTGCTCGACCGGGTCGGCCGCCTGCAGCTGCCGCGCGACTACGTCGACGCCCTTGGCCTGCAGCGCCGAGTGCGGCTGGTGCTGGAAGACGACCACATCACCGTCTGGCCCGATCGTGACGGCGACGATGGCCTCGGAGGTGCCCGATGAGCGACGGCCGCAACGCGCCCGGCCATGCCCATCCCGGCGTCCGATCCGCCGACGGTCCGATGGTCAACGCGCAGGGCCTCGTTCGCGAGTACGTGATGGGCGGCGGCGTGGTGCGCGCCGTGGGCGGGATCGACCTGCGAGTCGAGCGGGGGGCGCTGATCGCGGTCAAGGGCCGCTCCGGATCGGGCAAGACCACGCTCCTGTCGCTGATCGGCGCCCTCGAACGACCCAGCGCAGGCAGCGTGGTGGTCGACAACCTGACCGTGTCCGAGCTGTCCGAGGCCGAGCTGGTCGCCTTCCGGCGCAGCCGCATCGGCTTCATCTTCCAGGCCTTCGGCCTGCTGCCGATCCTGTCGGCCGCGGAGAATGTGGAGGTGCCGCTGCGGCTGATCGGAACGGAGCCGACGCTCCGCGAGGAACGGATCAGGGAGCTGCTTGGGCTGGTGGGCCTGGCAGACCGGGCCAACCATCGGCCGCACGAGCTGTCGGGTGGCGAGCAGCAGCGAGTCGCCATTGCGCGGGCGTTGGCCAACGAGCCGGCCCTGCTGCTGGCCGACGAGCCGACCGGCCAGCTCGACTCGCAGACCGGCCACGGGATCATGGGCCTGCTGCGGCGCCTCGTGCGCCAGCGGGGGGTGACCGCCATCGTGGCCACGCACGATCCGGCCATGCTCGACGTCGCTGACCGCGTGATCGAGCTGCGCGACGGAGTGGTGGTGGGCGATACCTCGCCGTCGAACGGCGCCTCCTGAGGTTCCTTGAGGGCGAAGTGGCACGGGACGTGCACCCGGACCCGTTACACAAGGGATTGAAAAGGGGGAGGCAGCCACATGGCCCGTCCGCCACGCGCGTTCGTGATCGAGGACGACCTCCACACGCTGGCGCTGCTCACCGATCTGGCTGCCATGTGCGGTTTTGAGCCGGTTGCCTTCACGCGCATCTCATTGGCCCGCGAAGCGCTCCGTGAGCGCGTCCCCACGATCATGGTCGTCGATGACGACCTGCCCGACGGCCGTGGGAGCGACCTCGTGCGGGAGCTCAGAGACAACCCGCGCACCAGCCATGTCCGCATGGTCCTCTGCACCGCCGCCGAACCCGAGCGCCGACTCGAGATCTCACGCCTGGCACCGGTGATCGCGAAGCCCTTCCGGGTACGCGACGTGGAACGCGTGCTGTACGAGGCCGCGTCCCGCTGAGCCTTCTCCGGGGCGCCCGAGCCGCGTACCCTCTGGCCCTCACATGGCGACGGCCGATCTCACCGCCCTGGTCCTGACCAACGAGTACCCGCCATCCGTCTACGGCGGCGCGGGGATTCACGTTGGCGAGCTGACGCGCGCCCTGCACGAGCGCATCGGCCTGGACATCCGGACCTTCGGCGACCACGACACCGATGAGCCCCACTTCCGCGTGCGCGGCTACCCGGCGGCCCACGACCTGGCGCCCGCCGAGGAGCGGATGCGCGGTGCCTGGGCGGCGCTGTCGCGCGACCTCGCCATGGCGGTCGACCCGGTCGCCGCGGATGTCGTGCACTGCCACACCTGGTACACGCATCTCGCCGGGATGCTGGTGCGGCAGGCATATGACATCCCGCTGGCGGTAACGGTGCACTCGCTGGAGCCGCTGCGGCCCTGGAAGCGCGAGCAGCTGGGTGGCGGGTACAACGTTTCGACCTGGGTCGAGCGCCAGGCGCTGGAGTCTGCCGATGCGGTCATCGCCGTCAGCCAGGGGACGCGGGCCGACGTGCTGCGCCTCTTCACGGTCGCCGAGGAACGGATCCATGTCATCCACAACGGCATCGACGCCGACTTCTGGCAGCCCGATCGCGCCACCGACGTGCTGGAGCGCTACGGGGTGGACCCATCCACGCCGTTCGTCTTGTTCGTGGGCCGCATCACCCGCCAGAAGGGGATCGTGCACCTGGTGCGGGCCATCCGGCACCTGGACCCCGGCTTCGGCGTGGTGCTGTGCGCCGGCCAGCCGGACACGGCGGAGATCGCGCGCGAGATGGAGGAAGGAGTGGAGGCGGCGCGGACGCATCGGTCCGGCGTCACCTGGATCCCCGAGATGCTGAGCCGCCGCGACGTGCGCCAGCTCTACTCGCAGGCGGCGCTGTTCGTGTGCCCATCGGTCTACGAGCCGTTCGGGATCATCAACCTGGAGGCCATGGCCTGCGAGCGGCCCGTCGTGGCCAGTGCGGTGGGCGGCATCCCCGAGGTGGTGGTTGACGGCGAGACCGGGATCCTGGTCCCCGTCGACCTTCGCCGGGATGACCCGATGACGCCGGTCGACCCGGCCCGCTTCGAGGCCGACCTGGCTGACGCGGTGAACCGGCTGATGGCCGATGCCTCCCTGCGTGAGCGAATGGGTCGGGCCGGGCGGGAACGCGCGGTGGCGCGCTTCAGCTGGTCGGCGATCGCCGAGCAGACGGTGGCGCTCTACGAAACCCTCATCCGCTGATCGGCTAGCATCCGCATCCCATGGCACAGCCCACCCCCAGCCCCGCTGCGCCCAACAACCGCGCGCTCGCATCCGCCGGCAACGGACCGGTGCTGATCGCCCGTGACCTGCGCAAGAAGTACGGGACGCTGCAGGCCGTCGACGGCGTCAGCTTCGAGGTGGCCAGCGGCGAGGTGTTCGGCATCCTGGGGCCGAACGGCGCGGGCAAGACCACCACCCTCGAAATGATCGAGGGAATGCGCAGCATCGACTCCGGTAGCGCCACGGTCGCCGGCATCGACGTGGCCAGGGACCCGCGCGGCGTGAAGTCGCGGATCGGGATCCAGCTGCAGGCCTCCAGCTTCTTCGACGAGCTGAGCCTGGTGGAGCTGCTGCAGCTGTTCGGCCGCCTGTACGGGGTTGACGTCGACGCCATGGCCCTGCTGGCCGAGGTGGAGCTGACGGAGAAGGCCAAGTCCCAGGTCCGCACCCTGTCCGGTGGCCAGAAGCAGCGATTCAGCATTGCCGCCGCGCTGGTCAACGACCCGGCCATCCTCTTCCTGGACGAGCCGACCACCGGCCTGGATCCGCAGGCGCGCCGCCACCTGTGGGGCGTGGTGCGGGAGCTTGCCGAGCGCGGGCACACGATCGTCCTGACCACCCACTACATGGAGGAGGCGGAGGAGCTCTGCCACCGGGTGGCGGTCATGGACGGCGGCAAGATCATCGCCCTCGACACGCCGGACGCCCTCATCGATGCGCTCATTGGGCGTGGGTTCACCAAGGAGCGGGTCGAGCGGCTGGCCAACCTGGAGGACGTCTTCATCGACCTGACCGGGCATGACCTGCGGGAGGACGAGTAGGCCGATGAAATTCGGCGTCTACTGGGCCCTCTTCGTCGCCAGCTTCAAGATGTTCGTCCGCAACCGAGGGGCGCTCTTCTTCTCGTTGGTGGTGCCGCTGGTCATCATGCTGATCTTCGGCGTCCTCAACTTCGGCGGCACCACCCAGGTCGCGCTGGGGGTGGTCGACGAGGCGCACAACGAGGCGAGCGCAGCGTTGGTGACCGTGCTCGAGCAGACCACGGCTTTCGAGATCACGCCGGGGAACCGCGAGGACGCCCTGCAGGAGCTCGAGGAGGGCCACCGCGACCTGGTGCTGGTCATCCCGGAGGGATTCACCGTTCCGCCCACCCGCGCCGCCGATACGCAGCTGGTTGCCTACACCAATGCCTCGCAGCCGCAGCAGGCGCAGGTCGGCGGCCTGCTGCTGAACGCGGTGGTCGGCCAGATGCTGCTCAGCGCCGGGGATCCGAACGCCCCCGCCGGTCCGGTGGTGGAGCTGCAGGAGCTGCCCGGCCGTGACCTCGGCTACATCGACTTCCTGGTGCCGGGCATGGTGGCGCTGACCATCATGCAGCTGGGCATTTTCAGCGTCGCCTTCGGCTTCGTCCAGCTGAAGCGCACCGGAGCGCTGCGCCGCCTGTTCGCGACGCCCACCAGCCCCACCTACTTCCTCGGGGCGCAGGTCACCAGCCGCCTGATCATCGGCGAGGCTCAGGTGCTGATCCTGCTCGGGGTGGGCCTGTGGTTCGGCCTGCAGCTGGTCGGCTCGGTGGCGCTGCTGCTGGCCGTGGCGGCGCTGGGCTCGATCGTCTTCCTGGCAATGGGCTTCGGCGTGGCGGGCTGGGCCAAGAACGAGGATCAGGCGGCCCCGGTGGCCAACCTCATCAGCCTTCCCATGACCTTCCTGTCCGGCGTCTTCTTCCCGCGCGAGGCGATGCCGGACGTCCTGCAGCGCATCACCGACTTCCTGCCGTTGACCTACCTGGCCGATGCGCTGCGCAAGATCACGAACGACGGCGCCAGCGTGGCCGACATCAGCCAGGACCTGCTTGGCCTGACAGTGTGGGCGGTGATCGCGTTCCTCATCGCGCTCCGCCTCTTCAAGTGGGAATAGGCGCCGGCCGCTAGCCGCCGCCGAGCTCGCGGACCATGGCGACGTACTCGGCCGCGGTGCGCGGCCAGGCATGGCGCTCGCTGAACTGCGCAGCGTTCCGCGCGATCTCCGCTCGCCTGGCCGGATCGCTGCCGAGCTCGACCATGGCGGCGGCGAGCGCCTCCGCGTCGTCGGCAGGCACGAAGCGGACCATCGAATCGTCGAAGTACTCCTCGACGACGGGGGTGCGGCTGACGATGGCCGGAATGCCGAGCGCGACATACTCCATGAGCTTGGTTGGCAGGATCCCGTCGGTGAAGATGTCGCGTCGGTAGGGGACGACCGCCGCGTCCGCCCGCCGCAGCAGGGCAGGCAGCTCCTCGGATGGCAGCCGTTTGGTGGAGAACTCGACGTGGTC
>DATEOS010000174.1:0-2167 GCA_035273815.1 Candidatus Limnocylindria bacterium | reverse complement strand
CGGGTGTTCGAAGGACCGTACCTTCATAGTGGCCGAGACGCCAGAGCACGAGCCCAGGCAGGTCGAGATTGCGCCGGGGCGCCGCTTCCGCCTCAGCGGCGAGAAGGACGTGTTGAACGACATCAAGAAGCGCGAAGGCCGGATGATCGAAGTGACCGGGCTGGTGCGCAAGGCCGACCTGAAGGGCCCGAGCGGCATCGCCGTCGCCGGGGGCCGCGTGCGCATCGGCGCCGGCATGCCACAGTCGCCCACCGGAGATCCCGCCCACGGCGTCACCGGTTACGAACAGGCCGTGCTGGACGTCGAAGGATGGCGCCTGCTAGGGGAGAACTGTTCGGTGAAGTAGGCAGGAACAGGGCTCAGAGCCTGTCGGGCGGGTCCGAAGACCCGCCCCTACTCCTGACGCGGAGCGGGTGCCGCGGGTGCCGCTGGTGGCGGCGCGGCGCCTGCGCCGGCAGCCGGAGGGTCGTCGGTGCGGCACACGGCCTGCGAGTTGTTCATCATCGCCAGCGTGGTGCCACCACAGCAGTACACCGTGCACTTGTCCGGCGCCTTGTAGGTGCGGCGCAGCGCCTTGCCGTACTCCGGATACGTGGTCTTGGCGCCGCCGCGCGCGGCCTCGTCAGGCAGGTTGTACAGCTTGGGGAATTCCGTGAGGTAGGGGTTGGTGCCCGGCAGGTAGTGCGGCACCTCGCCGGGGCTGCGCGGGATCTCCACCTGCGGCTCGCACGGCTCGGGAATCACGCGCGTGTTGGCGTCGAGCTCGAAGGTGGCGCTGCGGATGAACGGCTCCTCCCAGTAGATCGGGTCGGTGAGAACCATCGTCACGGTGAGCATGTTCTCGTGGCGGATGTAGTGCTCCACCATCGTCGCCTGGTCGCTGTGCGGCACGCCGTTGCGCCACACCAGCCCCGTCTTCAGGTGCGTGGTGGTCACCGTCAGCATGCGCCCCTCCCACCTGCCGGTGGAAAAGCCGCCAGCCGTGTGCGGCGCGTTGGCCGACGGCGCCGGCCGGCCGTCCATCCAGATGGTGTGCGGCGGCCGGTCCACGGTGCCGCTCAACTGAAACGCCAAAACGGCGCCCGAGATCGGATCCAGCTCCTGCTGGATGCGCAGGTTCTGCGGCCCCATCACGATGTACTGCGAGGTGTAGAGGATGCACTGCCGCTCGGGCATGTTCTGCATCGACACCTGGTAGGCGTCGGCGATGGCGCGGGCCTCGTCGTTGATCGGCAAGCCGGTGTAGTCGCCGATGTGCGGCCCGGGCGCGCGCTCGATCCAGTCCTCGTGCAGGCGGTTGGCCCACGTGCCGGAGAGATCGACGCCGGTGCCCTGGAGCCGGGCCTGGGCCTCGGCCACCTGGCCCTGGCCGAAGGCCGGCACGGAGACGAGTGAAGCGAGCGTGAACGCCGTGGCGGCGACGGTGCGTGTGATCTGCATGTCTCGGGTCCCTACGTGGCCGAACACGGCGACGGATCCCACTTCGACCCGTTGGGTTCCTTCTTGAAGTTGAGGCTCGTGATCCAGGTGCGCGCGAGGTAGGTCGGGTCCTCGACGACCGTGGTGATGACAATCCACTGGTCCCCGTTGGGCTGCCTGGCGAGATCCCAGTACTCGGTGAGCGTGGTCTTGTCGCTGTAAGGCACGCCGTTCTTGCGGAGATAGCCCGGGCGCAGGTTCTTCGTCACCGTCTTCAGGTTCCCGAAGGTCGGTGGCGGCTGGTTGGCGCCGCGCCCGCGTGCGCCGGTTTCCCACTGCGCGGTGGTGTCGCCCTGCAGGCTCGGCGCACCGCCCGGAGCCTTCCAGTCGCCAAAGTGGAAGAGACGCGCCTGCGTGCCGGCGTCGGCCTCCACCTTCATGGTGTTGTCGTCTTGCCAGGTGATATTGAGCCTGGTCGGCAGCCGCATGACGCCGGGCGCCCCGTACGCCTTGCAGGACTCACCTGCGGCAGTGTCCTTGGCCGGGTCCCAGACGTCGGCCGCCTTCTTGGCGTCCATGTTGATGGGCAGGCTCGCGTAGTCGCCCCGCGGCGGCGTCACCATGCGCCAGCGCCAGTCCTCGGTGATGACCGACACCCAGTAGCCGGTGAGGTCGATCGGCGCGCCCGCGCGCCCGGTCGGCGGAGGACCGTCGCCACGGCCACCGGGCCCGCCCGGAGCAGCGCCAC
>DATEOS010000173.1:0-5866 GCA_035273815.1 Candidatus Limnocylindria bacterium | reverse complement strand
CGAGGAGCGGGCACCCGACCTGGTGCCGCTCTATCGGGCCCTCGCGGAGGCGACCCGCCCGTGAGGGTCCTGCGCACCGCGGCCGAGGTGCGCTCGGCCCTGGCCGCCGAGCGGGCGGGCAGCCGTTCGATCGGGTTGGTGCCGACCATGGGGGCCTTTCACGCCGGCCACCTCGCGCTGATAGGGGCCAGCACCGCGCAGGACGACATGACGGTCGTCAGCCTGTTCGTCAATCCCGCGCAGTTCGGGCCGTCCGAGGACCTGGCCCGCTACCCCCGCGACGAGGCCGGTGACGCAGCGACCGCCGAGGCGGCGGGGGTCGGGATCCTGTTCGCGCCGTCCGCCGACGAGATCTATCCGCCGGGGTTCGACACGTGGGTGGATCCCGGGGAGCTGGCCACCGTGCTGGAGGGCGCGGTGCGTCCGGGCCACTTCCGGGGCGTGGCCACGGTCTGCACCAAGCTGTTCGACATCGTGCAGCCGGCGCGCGCCTACTTCGGCCGCAAGGACGCGCAGCAGGTGGCGATCGTCAAGCAGGTGGTCCGCGACCTGGCCTTGCCGCTGGAGATCGTGGCCTGTCCCACCGTCCGCGATCCTGATGGCCTGGCGCTCTCCTCGCGCAACGCCTATCTGTCTGCCGATGAGCGGGCGGTCGCCCTCGCCCTGCCCCGAGCCCTTGACGCCGGCCTCCTTGCGTTTCGCGACCGCGGCGATCCGGTGGCCACTGCCGAAGAGGTGCTGGCGTCGGAGCCGTCTCTGTCGGTCGACTACGTGGCTGTTGCCGACTTCGACGGTCCGACCCTGGCGGCCGCGATGCGGGTGGGCCGCACGCGCCTCATCGACAACGTGCGCCTCGACGAGTCAGCCTGACATGCCTTACCCGTACGCCGTGCGCTCCGATGTACTCCTCCGCTGAGTACAAATTGGCGGCGCGTGTCGGCTTCGCCAGATTCCGGGGTGGCTGACATTCGGCGCTTTCACTGCTCGCACGGGCCACATTTGGCGCTCGGTTCACGCTCAGCCGGCCGTTGCACGCCACGAGGAAACGACCCCGAGCCCCTTAGCGTCAGCCAGGCTGTTGCATAACGACAACTGAGACCAAAGCGGCCCGTAAGGACAGCCACACCGGAACCTGGCGAGTCATTCGGAAGACGCGAGCGCGAGGCGGCGCTGTTTGCGGCGGGTGGCACAATGGCGGCCATGAGCACACACCCGTCATCGCGTCCGGAGAAGGTGGGGCTCGTCGAGCTGGCCGCGCTGAAGCGCGACGGCACGCCGATCGTGATGGTCACCGCCTACGATTTCCCCAGCGCCAAGCTGGCGGACGAGGCCGGCGTGGACATCGTGTTCACCGGCGATTCGGCCGCGAACAACGTTCTCGGCTACGCGGATACCACCCCGATCAGCATGGACGAGATGGTGATGCTGGGCGCCGCCGCACGGCGCGGGACGCATCGGGCCTTCTTCATGATCGACATGCCGCTGGGCGCCTTCCAGGTCAGCGACGAGGACGCGGTGCGACACGCCGTGCGGCTGGTCAAGGAGACCGGCGCCGAGGCGGTGAAGATCGAGGGTGCGGGCGCGATGGTGTCGCGGGCGCGGGCGATCGTGGCAGCCGGCATCCCGACCATGGGCCACCTGGGCCTGACGCCGCAGAGCGCCACCATGCTGGGTGGCTACAAGGCGCAGGGCCGCACCGCGGCCAAGGCCCGGCAGCTCTTCGCCGACGCGCTGAGCCTGCAGGCGGCCGGCTGCTTCGCGATCGTGCTGGAGGCGGTTCCTGCGCGCGTGGCGGAGCGGATCACGCAGGCGCTGCACATCCCGACCATCGGCATCGGCGCGGGCGCGCAGTGCGCCGGACAGGTGCTGGTCTGGCACGACCTGCTGGGCATCAACACCGGACGGACGGCCAAGTTCGTGAAGCGCTTCGCCGCGGTGGCCGATGAGACCCGCCGTGGGCTGGAGGCGTTCGCCTCCGAAGTCCGGGCCGGAACCTATCCGGCCGAGGAGCACACCTATCCGATCAGCGACGAGGAGTTCGCGTTGTTCGAGTCGGAGGTCGCCCCGGGCGTGTTGGTTGCCGACGACTGGCTCTAGGAGCCGATCAGCCCGTCAGACCTCCAGCTCGTAGACCCACTCCAGGCCGTCGCGCTCGTCCCACTGCTCCCCGGTCCTGACGAATCCCAGCTTGCCGATCAGGTTCAGCGAGCGCTCGTTGTCCGGCGCCACGCTGGCGCGGAACCGGTGCACGTCGTGCTCAGCGGTAGCCCAGCCGAAGGCCGCCCTGACCGCCTCCAGCGCGTAGCCCTGTCCGCGCGCCGCCGGCAGCAGGGTGTAGCCGATCTCCGCGATACCGTGCTGGTCCGGCGCGGAATGGAAGTTCAGGTAGCCGATCGCCTCGCGCGGATAAGCGGATTCGGTACGGATGATCGGCCGCAGCAGCCACGGCCGATCCTGCGGCCGCTCGCGCAGCTGCTTGGCGCGGAACCCGGCCAGCCAGCGCACCTCGTCCACCCATTCGGGCGTGATTGCGGCGTCCAGGGAGGAAGCCACCTGGGCGGCGTCGCCATCGGCGATCGCGTCCAGCTGCTCCAGCGTCAGCAGCGGCAGCTCCAGCCGCTCCGAGGTGATGAGCTCGTCGCTCATGCCGGTAGCGCCGCGACCTGCTCGACCAGGTCGGGCAGGATCTCGCCGATCTGGCCGCGCAGCACCGCGTGGGCGCGGTCGTCGAGCGGGGTGTGCTCCGCGTTGACGATGACCAGGCGTGCCCCGTTCCGCAGCGCCCGCTCCGGCAGCCAGGCCACGGGGTACACCGTCAGCGACGTGCCGATGGCCAGGAACAGGTCGCTGGCCGCGGACTCGTGCTCGGCTCGCTCGAGATCCTCGGCCACCAGCGATTGCCCGAACGAGATCGTCGCCGACTTCAGGATGCCGCCGCAGTCCAGGCAGGCCGGATCGTCCTCGCCGGCCCGCACCCGATCCAGGGCATCGGCCATTGGCCCGCGGGCGCCGCAGGACAGGCAGGCGAACTCACGCATGCTGCCGTGGATCTCGATCAGCCGTTCCCGCGAGCTGCCCGCGGCGACGTGCAGCCCGTCGATGTTCTGCGTGATCAGCAGCTGCAGGCGGCCCATCCGCTCCAGCTCCGCCAGCGCCCGATGCCCGGTGTTCGGCGTCGCGCCACGCGCGGGATGGTTGAGGCGGCCCTGCCACGCGCGCCGACGGAGGTCCGGATCGGCCACGTAGTAGCGGATGTCGGACAGCGCCTCCGCCTTCGGATCGCGCGTCCATACGCCCTGCGGACCACGGAAGTCAGGGATCCCGGACTCGGTCGAGATGCCGGCCCCGGTGAGTGCCACCACGTGGCGGGCACGGGCGAGCCAGCCCACCACGTCATGGATCTGCGCGGAAGCCATGGGCCGATGGTAGCGGCCGAATCAGATCCAGCGGCGCCAGCGCGAGATCCCGAGCACCACCACGGCCAGCGTCACCATCGCTCCCACCGCCAGCCAGAAGTTGCCGGGGTTGTCGAAGAAGCCGATCTTGAAGTTCATGCCCATGACGCCGGCCAGCACCACGGCCGGCAGCAGGATGGCGCTCAGGATGGTGAGCGCCTTCATGACGTCGTTCGAACGCTGGGCGGAGGTCGCCATGTAGACGTCGAACGCGCCGATCAGCAGCTCTCGCGCATTCTCGACCGCGGCGATGGTCCGATCCAGGCTCTCGATAATTCCGGGCCACGGCTTGCCCAGTCCCTCGATCTCGAAATCGGGGCGAGCCAACGGTGCGAATGCCCAGCGATGGGGGGCGAGGGCGCGGCGCAACGTGGCGACCCGGCGGCGAAGGACGACCACCTCGCGCAGGAAGGCGTCTGCCTCACGGGCGCGCAGGGCCACTTCGTCGAGCGCGTCGATTCGGCGCTCGATGCTCTCGACGAGCTCCAGGTAACCGGCCAGAACCGAGTCGACCAGGATTGTGAGGAAGTCGGCCGAGCTCAGCGCGCCAAGGGCCGTATCGCCGCGGATGTGATCGAGGAAGTGGTTGAAGGCGCTCACCTGGCCCTGATGGCCGGTGATGACCACGTTCTCGGCGACAACCATGTCGATCGAGGTCGGGCCAAATGCCGGGGCACGATTGTCGGACGTGCCCTCCGCCTCGTTCGGCTGCATCGCCACCAGGCGCAGGTGCACACGATCGCGGTAGCGCAGCAGCTGCGCGGCAGCCTCGTCGCTGGCCAGCACGCTGGCTGTCTCGTCCGGCAGCCCGAAGAGATCGACCAGCGAAGCGATCGCGTCTGTATCCCGGCCATCGACATCGATCCACAGGAGGTGGTGCTCGCCAAGCTCGTCCGCCAGGCCGGGACGCACCTCGACCTCGCGGTCGCGGCCCGCGGCGTCGTACAGCACGGCGCGCAGCGCTGGCACGTCCTTGCCGTTCGTCATGTGCCACTCGTAAGTGCAAGCGGCAGGCCACTCGGCGACCAGGCGGTCCGTCAGCGGCGGTTGTAGAACTCCAGCCGCCAGCGCCACTCCGAGCCGTCGGGCGCGTTCCACCACTCGACCAGCGTCCCGACCTCGCCGCCGGGCAGAATCACCAGCGAGCCCAGGTCGTCGGCAGCCGGCCAGCGGTCCTCGCGCCCGAGTCCGCCATCGGCCACTGCCAGGCGCGTCATGGGCAGGTACTCGCCAGCGCGGGTCACCTGGCCGCGGGCGCGCACGCTGCCGTCGAAGCGACGGACCGCGACGTCCAGCTTCTTTGGCGCGCTGTGCACCCACAGGACCTCGGTCGGATCAAGACGACCGCGCGCGAACGGGAGCCCCGTGGCGGCGGCGCCCGGGTACCACAGGTCCCAGGTCTCTAACGGCTGGGGGTCGATCATCGGCTCACTCTAGCGCCCTCGCCTAGCGCACGACCCCGAACAGCTCCTGCGTGGCGGTCTCCTTGCGCGCGGCCATGCGCTCGCCAAGCTCCTCGAGCTCGTCGGCCTCGAAGACCTGGCGCGCGGTCTTGAACATCTCGCCCTCTTCTTCCTCGATGTGGTGCTCGATGTTCTCCGCCATCACCTTGGCCTTCGGCCCGAAGCGCTCGTCGGTGGCATCCATGCCATCCAGCTCGCCCATCAGCCGGCTGACCACGTCGTGCTCCTCGTAACCCTCCAGCACGATCTCCTTGGCCTTGGGGTGCTCGCGCAGGGTCGGGTAGAAGATCTCCTCCTCGATCATCTCGTGGATGGTCAGCTCCTGCTTGATGCGGCTGAACAGTTCGCCGCGCGTCTTCTCGGCCCGGTCGGTCGTCTCCTTGAGCTCGGCCAGCAGGGGCTTGATCCGAGCGTGATCTTCCTTGAGCAGCTTGATGGCATCCATGAGGGTTCTCCTGCCAGGCATTGGTGGGTTTCGGCGGTGCCCCCATGCACATTTCGTTCCCAACAATGCGTGCTCTGGCCCGTCTCTTGCATCAGGCTGGCCGTATGAAGTCGCGACCATTGCGACAAGGAGGAAGTGGATGACCATTATTGGATGGATCGTGCTCGGCGCCATCGCTGGCTGGGTTGCCGGCCTGCTGGTGAAGGGCGATGAGGGCATGGGGGTTATCGGCCACATCGTTCTCGGCATCGTCGGCGCCCTACTCGGCGGATTTGTCGTGACGCTGCTAACGAAGGAAGACCCGATGGATGGCGTGCTCGACATCTCGTCGCTGCTGACAGCCATCATTGGCGCCGTCGTGGTGGTAGTTGTCGTGAACATGCTTCAGGGCCGCACGCGTACCGGCAGCGGTCCGGTCTAGCCAGCACCCATGCTCCGCCCCGCCGGGTCGCCCGGCGGGGCGTTGTCATGCCTGGGACAAATGACGTAGGCCGTGGAGGGCC
>DATEOS010000172.1:0-6131 GCA_035273815.1 Candidatus Limnocylindria bacterium | reverse complement strand
GTCTTCTGGGCGTAGCTGCTGTCGTGTGACCACTGCGGATGACGCCCACCGAACCGGTGTTCGGCGCGCAACCCGTCGGCCAGGCGTTGCAGCGATTCGGGCAGTGCGCGGTACGCGGCGGCCAGGTTGGTCCACTGCGTGTCCCCGCCCTGCTCGGGCACGATGTCGGCGCGCAGCACGCTCGCCGCAGGCGGATTGATCAGCGCGGTGACGTCGGTGTGCCACTTGTTGTCGTAGCTGTACCTGACCTTGCCGAACCGTTCGGCGTACTTGCGGCTGTCGACGGCCAGGATCTCCGGAAAGCCCTCGGGCGCTTCGTCATCGTAGGGATGCGACGGTGTCACCACACCGAACCGGGAGGTGAACGCGATCTGTTCGGCGTGCCCGATCTGCTGGTCGTGGAAGAACAGCACCTTGAAGCGGTGCAGCGCGGCCCGGATGTCCGCCACCTGCTGCGCGGTCAGCGGCCGGCGCAGATCGACGCCGGCGACGTCGGCCCCGATCTGGCCGGCCACCGGTGCGATCAGCGGCGCGGCCGCGAACTCTGGTGCTGCGTTGTGCTTTTCGACGTTGCCGGTTTCGATGGCGATGCTCATCGTGTTCTCTTTCCTCGCTGGCTGTGGGCTGGTGCTGTCCATGATCGGCAGCACCAGCCGCACCGGGAACACGGCTTTCACGATGTGAGAGAAGATCAGCGTGAGCTTTTGTCGGGCCGGGAACCGATGCGGTCGGCGCGCTGTCTCATTCGCGGCACGATGTCACGGACCAGGTCGTCGGTCAGTCTGCGGCGCATGGCCTGAACGCCGAGCGCGCCCCACACCTGGCCGTCGCCCCCGAAGATCGGTACCGCGATGGCGCGGACCTGTGTGCCCTGCGGTCCGCTGCTGTCGGCGTAGCCGAGCCGGCGTACGCGTTCCAGACCGGCCGCCGCGGGCGTACGGGTGAACGCGAGCATCGCCATCCCCATGGCGCTGTCGGACAGCGGCTGCCGCATACCCGGCAGCTGATTGCCGCAGAATCTGCGCGCCGGCCGGGCCGAGCAGACGGTGACCACCTCATCGTCCTCGGGCAGTCCCAGATTCGCGGTGATCTCGATGTCTGTGGCCAGCGAATACAGATGGGGGGCCAGGGTTTGCACGTCGAGCCGGTGCAGGGCCGGTGCCGCCAGCGCGACCATTCCGCTGCCCACCCGATAGCGCTCACCGTCGTCGGAACGCTCCAGCAGTCCGCCGTGAAGCAGCCCCTGACTGAGGCGGTAGACCGTGCTCAGCGGCAGACCGGTGCGGGCGGCGATCGAGGTCAGGGTGAGTTGATCCGCGGATTCGCCGACGACGGTGAGGATGGCGATCGCCCGGTGCAGGACCTGGGGACCGGGCGGCGGCTCACCTGCCGGTGCGGTAGCACGAAACGTCATCTCATCGATGCTGTGAGCGCGTCGCGGGACTGGCAACCGTTCGGGGACCGGCGATTTTAATCTCCTCGATCACAGTCATGGTCCAAGCGGGCGAGCGTCTTCGACCGCGATGTACCGGTGCGATTTGCGCACATCTACCGGCGCTCACCGCCGCTGGATGTGCGCAAGCCGCAGGACTGCGGATAGATTTCTGCCGTGCACGCGCCCCGGACTCCGTCGTCCTTCCCGCGGGGCATGGCCCTGCTGGTGGCCGGCGCGATGTTCATGGAGATCCTCGACGCCACGATCATCACCCCGGCCATCCCGCTGATCGCCTCCTCGTTCGGCGTCGGCGCGGTCGACGTGAACGTCGCCATCTCCGCCTACCTGGTGACCGTGGCCGTGCTGATCCCGGCCACCGGATGGCTGGCCGACCGGTTCGGGGTGCGCCGGGTGTTTCTGGCCGCCATCGTGGTGTTCACGCTGGCCTCGGTGGGCTGTGCGCTGAGCACCTCGCTGCCGATGCTGGTGGCGATGCGGGTGGCGCAGGGAATCGGCGGGGCGATGATGGTTCCGGTCGGGCGGCTCGCGGTGTTGCGGAGCAGCACCAAATCCGATCTGGTGCGTGCCATCGCGCTGCTGACCTGGCCGGCGTTGACGGCGCCGGTGCTGGCGCCGGTGCTCGGCGGGGCGATCGCGACGGTGGGCAGCTGGCGGTGGATCTTCGCCGTCAACATCCCATTGGGCATCATCGGATTCGCATTGGCGCTGAAGCTGGTTCGCGGCGGTCCCGTCGACTCCACGCGCCGGCTGGACTGGCCGGGCATGCTGCTGCTCGGCGGCGGCATCGCCGCGGCGTTGATCGCGCTGGAGAGCATCCGGGTCACCGGGACCGACTGGCTGCTCGTGGCGGCCTGCGGTACGGGCGCGGTGGTGCTGCTGGGCCTGGCGGTGTGGCACCTGTTGCGGGCGGCGACGCCGCTGATCACCTTGCCGGTGCTGCGGGTGCGGACGTTGCGCATCACGGTGACGGCCGGTTCGTTGTACCGGATGGTGATCACCGCGGTGCCGTTCCTGCTGCCGCTGAAGTTCGTGCTGGAGTTCGGCTGGACGCCGTTGCGGGCCGGGTTGATGGTCGCCGTGCTGTTCGCGGGCAACCTGACCATCAAGCCCGCCACCACGCCGCTGATGCGCCGTTTCGGTATCCGCACCGTGCTGGTGGTCAACGGCATCGCCTCGGTGGCATGCTTCGGCCTGCTGGCGCTGGTGGCGCCCGGGATGCCGGTGGTGCTCATCGGCGTCATCCTGTACGTCAGCGGTGCGTTGCGCTCGATCGGGTTCACCGCTTACAACAGCCTGGCGTTCTCCGATGTCGAGGGGGACGAACTCACCCACGCCAATACCCTGAATGCCTCGGTGCAGGAGCTTGCCGCCGGGTTGGGGGTCGCAGTGGCTGCCCTGCTGGTGAGCCAGTTCGCGTCGTACTCGGTGACGTTCCTGGTGCTCGGCGCGCTGCTGGCGGTGACGCTCATCGAATCGGTCCGGTTGCCGCGGCGCGCCGCGGCGCATGTGACGGGCAACTGACCTGCGCCGAATGCTTGACGTGACGGGGCCACGGCTGTTAAATACCCAACCATGATTGCAATTCTGGTCATATCTACCAACTTTATGGAGATGCGATGACGGCCTCCGCCGACCTCGATCCGGCCGCCGCCCGTTACGAGCTGAGCCACCTGCGTGCGCTGGAGGCCGAGGCAATCCACATCATCCGCGAGGTGGCCGCCGAGTTCGAGAAGCCCGTGCTGCTGTTCTCCGGCGGCAAGGACTCGATCGTCATGCTGCACCTGGCCGTCAAGGCGTTCGCGCCGGGCCGGTTGCCGTTCCCGGTGATGCACGTCGACACCGGCCACAACTTCGACGAGGTCCTCCAGGTGCGCGACGAGTTGGTCGCCGAGAGCGGGGTACGGCTTGTCGTCGCCAAGGTTCAGGACGACATCGACGCCGGACGCGTGGTCGAGACCATCCCGTCGCGCAACCCGATGCAGACCTTCACGCTGCTGCGCGCCATCCGGGAGAACAAGTTCGACGCCGCGTTCGGCGGCGCCCGACGCGACGAGGAGAAGGCCCGCGCCAAGGAGCGCGTGTTCAGCTTCCGCGACGAGTTCGGCCAGTGGGACCCCAAGGCCCAGCGTCCCGAGCTGTGGAACCTGTACAACGGCCGGCACAAGAAGGGCGAACACATCCGGGCGTTCCCCATCTCGAACTGGACCGAGTTCGACATCTGGTCCTATATCGGCGCCGAGAAGATCAAGCTGCCGTCCATCTACTACGCGCACCAGCGTCAGGTGTTCGAACGTGACGGCATGCTGCTGGCGGTGCACAAGTACCTGCAGCCGCGCAAGGACGAGCCGATCATCGAGAAGACCGTGCGGTTCCGCACCGTCGGCGACGTGACCTGCACCGGTTGCGTGGAGTCGCGGGCGGGCACGGTGGCCGAGGTGATCGCCGAGACCGCGGTGTCCCGTTTGACCGAGCGCGGTGCGACCCGCGCCGACGACCGGATCTCCGAGGCCGGCATGGAAGACCGCAAGCGGGAAGGCTACTTCTGACCATGGCTACTTTGCTTCGCATCGCCACCGCCGGCTCCGTCGACGACGGAAAGTCGACCCTGATCGGCCGACTGCTGTTCGACTCCAAGGCCGTCATGGAGGATCAGCTGGCCGCCGTCGAGCGGACCTCCAAGGAACGCGGAAACGACTACACCGACCTGGCTCTGGTGACCGATGGCCTGCGCGCCGAGCGTGAGCAGGGCATCACCATCGACGTGGCCTATCGCTACTTCGCCACGGCCAAGCGCAAATTCATCATCGCCGACACCCCCGGCCATGTGCAGTACACCCGCAACATGGTGACCGGTGCGTCGACCGCGCAGCTGGTGATCGTGCTGGTCGACGCTCGGCACGGGCTGCTGGAGCAGTCCCGCCGGCACGCCTTCCTGGCCTCGCTGCTCGGCATCCAGCACATCGTGCTGGCCGTCAACAAGATGGACCTGGTCGACTGGGATGAGCAGCGGTTCAACAAGATCCGCGACGATTTCCACGAGTTCGCCGCGCGCCTGGACATCCACGACGTCACCACCATCCCGCTCTCGGCGCTCAACGGCGACAACGTCGTCACGAAATCCGATGTGGCGCCCTGGTATGAGGGTCCGGCTCTGCTCAACCACCTCGAAGAGGTGTACGTCGCCGGCGACCGCAACCTGGTCGATGTCCGCTTCCCGGTGCAGTACGTGATCCGGCCGCAGACCCGCGAGCACGCCGATCACCGCAGCTACGCGGGCACCATCGCCGGCGGCGTCATGCGCCCCGGGGACGAGGTCGTCGTGCTGCCGGCCGGCAAGACCAGCCGCATCACCGAGATCGCCGGCCCGTCGGGACCCGTCGATGAGGCGTTCGCATCGATGGCGGTCTCGATCAGCCTGGCCGACGACATCGACATCTCCCGCGGCGACATGATCGCCCGTCCCAACAACCAGCCCGACGCCACCCAGGAATTCGACGCCACCGTGTGCTGGATGGCCGACGGTGCGGCGCTGGAACCCGGGCGGGACTACATCATCAAGCACACCACCCGCACCACCCGGGCCCGGGTGGCGGCGCTGGACTACCGCCTCGATGTCAACACCCTGCACCGGGACAAGAGCGCAACGGCGTTGAAGCTCAACGAACTCGGGCGCGTGACGCTGCGCACCCAGGTGCCGTTGCTGCTCGACGAGTATTCGCGCAACCCGGCCACCGGATCGTTCATCCTGATCGATCCGGACACCAACGGCACCGTGGCGGCGGGCATGGTGCGCGACACCGCGCCGGCGGCCGGTCGCGCCGCCAGTCCCAACGCGGTGCGCCACCAGAACCTGGTCACCGCCGCGGACCGGCTGTCCAAGGGCTGCACGGTGTGGTTCACCGGGCTGTCCGGATCCGGAAAGTCCTCGGTGGCAATGCTTGTCGAGCAGAAGCTGCTGGCCGCCGGCCGGCCGGCTTATGTGCTCGACGGGGACAACCTGCGCCACGGCCTGAATGCCGACCTGGGCTTCTCGATGGACGACCGCGCCGAGAACCTGCGCCGGCTGGCGCACATCGCGACGCTGCTCGCCGACTCCGGACAGATCGTCCTGGTGCCGGCGATCAGCCCGCTGGAATCGCATCGGGCGTTGGCCCGCAGCGTGCACACCGAGCAGGGTTACGACTTCTTCGAGGTGTTCTGCGACACCCCGCTGGAGGACTGCGAGCGGCGCGATCCCAAGGGCCTCTACGCCAAGGCGCGCCGCGGTGAGATCACCCACTTCACCGGCATCGACAGTCCCTATCAGCGACCGAAGAACCCGGATCTGCGGTTGACGCCGGATCAGTCGCCGGACGAGTTGGCGCAGCAGGTGGTCGACCTGTTGAGCAGCAGAGAATGAGTGACCACGAGCTGGCCGCCCAGCTGGCCACCGAGGCCGGTGAGCTGTTGCTCGGGGTGCGCACCGAACTGGCCGACGCCGATGCCGCCGACCGGAAGGCCGCCGGGGACAAGCGTTCCCACGACTTCCTGATGGCGGCGCTGGCGCGGCACCGGCCCGGTGACGTGGTGCTCTCCGAGGAGGGCGCCGACGACAGGGCCCGGCTGACCGCCGAGCGGGTGTGGATCGTCGACCCGCTGGACGGTACCCGGGAGTTCTCCGAACTCGGCCGCGAAG
>DATEOS010000171.1:0-4162 GCA_035273815.1 Candidatus Limnocylindria bacterium | reverse complement strand
AACGTGAACAGGCCGGCGAACACCGGGCTGTTGCGGCCCAGGCCGGCCCACCGCGACAGGTGCGTCGCCTCGCCGTCGGCGTCACGGACCAGCGACACGATGCCGAACGCCGCCAGCACCGAGAAGCCGTACGCGACCAGGTAGAACATCGTGCTGGACAGGCCGTCCTTGTTCAGCGCGAGGACGCCGACCAGCAGGTAGCCGGCGTTCGCGATGGACGAGTAGGCGAGCAGGCGCTTCATGTCGGTCTGGGTGACGGCGAGGATCGCGCCGACGAACATGGTGAGCACCGCGATCGCGCCCAGCACCGGCTGGTAGTCCCAGCGCGCGCCCTCGAAGGACACGTACAGGATGCGCAGCAGGGCGCCGAAGGCGGCGACCTTGGTGCAGGCCGCCATCAGGGCGGTGACCGGGGTCGGCGCGCCCTGGTAGACGTCCGGCGTCCACACGTGGAACGGCGCCAGCGCCGCCTTGAACAGCAGGCCGATCGCCACCAGCGCGAGGCCGCCGTACAGCAGCACCTCGCTGCGCTGCGGCGTGGCGACCGCGTCGTGGATCTGGCTGAGCTGGACCCCGCCGGCGAAACCGTAGAGCAGGGCCACGCCGAACAGGAAGAACGCGGAGGCGTACGAGCCGAGCAGGAAGTACTTGAGCGCCGCCTCCTGGCTGAGCAGACGGCGGCGGCGGGCCAGCGCGCACATCAGGTACAGCGGGAGCGACAGCACCTCGAGTGCCACGAACATGGTGAGCAGGTCGTTCGCGGCGACGAACAGCATCATCCCGCCGAGGGCGAAGCTGGTCAGCGGGTAGATCTCGGTGGCACCGGCCTCGCCGCTGGTCTGTCGCAGGTCCTTCTGCGAGCCGACCGTGAGGGCGGCCTGCGCGACGAACGGGCCGCCCCGCTCGACCGACCGCTCACCGATCAGCAGCAGCGACACCAGGCCGAGCACCAGGATCGAGCCCTGCAGGAACAGCGTCGGCCCGTCCACGGCGACCGCGCCGCCGATGGTGACGGTCCGGGAACCGCGCTCGACGACCACCATGGCGAAGGCGGCGACCGTGGCGGCCAGGGCGAGGGTCAGCTGCACCCGGTGCCGCAGCCGCTTCGGCAGGAACGCCTCGAGCAGCACGCCGACGCAGGCCGCCCCGAACAGGATCAGCATCGGGGCGAGGGCGCCGTAGTCGATGGCAGGTAGTTTGAGGTCTCCCATGGCTACGGAGCCGTCCTTCCGTTTGCGACCGCCGTCGGCTGCGGATCGGTCGTGCCGACGTCCTGCAGGGTCGCCTGAACCGCCGGGTTGATCACATCAGTGACCGGCTTCGGGTAGAAGCCGAAGATGATCAGGAGCGCCACCAGCGGCGCGACGACCACCTTCTCGCGCAGCGAGATGTCCCGCTGCATGGCCGGCACCTCGGTCAGCGCCGGGTTGAGCGTGCCCTGGGTGGTCCGCTGGAACATCCACAGGACGTACGCGGCGGCCAGGATGATGCCCATGGTGGCCACGACGGCCCACGCCTTGTGCACGGTGAACGTGCCGATCAGCACCAGGAACTCGCTGACGAACGGTGCCGTGCCGGGCAGCGCCAGCGAGGCGAGACCGGCGAAGAACAGCACCCCGGCCAGCACCGGGACCAGCTTGCCGGCGCCGCCGAAGTCGCTGACCAGCGCCGAGCCGCGCCGCGCGACGAACATGCCGACCACCAGGAACAGCAGGCCGGTGGCCAGGCCGTGGTTGACCATGTAGAGCACCGAGCCGGTGGCGGCCTGGGTGGTGAACGCGAAGATGCCCATGCCGATGAACCCGAAGTGGGCGATCGACGTGTACGACACCAGGCGCTTGAGGTCGTTCTGCCCCACCGCCAGCAGGGCCGCGTAGATGATGCCGATCACCGCCAGGGCGATCGCCGCCGGCGCGAACCAGCGCGACGCCTCCGGGAACAGCGGCAGGCAGTAGCGCAGGATGCCGAACGTGCCGACCTTGTCCATCACGCCGACGAGCAGCGCGGCGGCCCCGGCGGGCGCGGCGCCACCGGCGTCCGGCAGCCAGGTGTGGAACGGGAAGAACGGCGCCTTGATCGCGAACGCGATGAAGAACCCGAGGAACAGCCAGCGCGCGGTGGTCTGGTCCAGGTCGGCGTTGACCAGCGCCTGCCAGTCGAAGGTGCGCCCGCCCACGACCCACAGGCCGATCACGGCGGCCAGCATGAACAGGCCGCCGACCAGCGAGTAGAGGAAGAACTTCACCGCGGCGTACTGGCGGCGGGCGCCGCCGAACGAGCCGATGATGAAGTACATCGGCACCAGCATGACCTCGAAGAACACGTAGAACAGGAAGACGTCGGCGGCCGCGAAGACGCCGATCATCGTGGACTCCAGCGCCAGCAGCAGCGCGAAGTAGACGGGCACGGACCGCTTGCTGTGCTCGGCGTCGTGCCACGAGGCCAGGATCACCAGCGGTACGAGCACCGCGATCAGCACCAGCATGACCAGCGCGATGCCGTCCGCGGCGAACGTGAAGCGCACGTTCCAGCTGGGGATCCACGGGTAGGACTCACGGAACTGGAAGCGGTCGCCGCCCACCTCGAACGCGATCCACATGACGATGCTGAGCACCAGCACCGCCAGCGACCAGCCCAGCGCCACCACCTTGGCCAGCTGGCCCCTGGTGCGCGGGATGAACGCCACCACCAACGCGCCCACCAACGGGGCGAGCGTGAGGACGGACAGGAACGGGAAATCTGCGGACATTATTCGGCCTCCTGTCCGTTGATTGCTTGTGCCGAGACCGAATGGTCGGACCGAATAATGTCCGTCACGCCAGCCACCCCAGATGGATCGCGAGGAAGGCGCCCACCACGAGCATGGCGCCGGTGAGCATCGACAGGGCGTACGAGCGGACGAACCCGGTCTGCAGCCGGCGCAGGCGACCGGAGCCGCCACCGACGGCCGCCGCGAGCCCGTTGACCGCGCCGTCGATGCCCTTGTTGTCCAGGTAGACGAGAGCGCGGGTCAGGTAGATGCCCGGCTTCTCGAAGACCGCCTCGTTGAACGCGTCGGTGTAGAGGTTCCGCCGCGCCGCGGTCACCAGGGCGCCGGCCGGCAGCTCCTGCTTGGCGGTGCCGTTGCGGAACAGCATCCAGGCGAGACCCGCGCCGGCCAGCGTGAAGACGATCGACAGGATGGTGATCACGCTGTGGCTGAGCACACCGTGCGGTTCCTCCTGCTCGGCGCCGAACACCGGCTCCAGCCACTGCGGCACCGTCGTCGACATCAGCCAACCGGCCGCCACCGAGCCGACCGCCAGCAGCATCAGCGGCACGGTCATGATCAGCGGCGACTCGTGCGGCTCCTTGATGTCGTCGGTCCAGCGCGCCGGGCCGTGGAACGTGAGCACGAACAGCCGGGTCATGTAGAAGGCGGTCAGCCCGGCGCCCAGCAGGGCGGCCCCGCCGTACAGCCAGGAGGTCCAGTCGCCGCGCTCGAACGCCGCCGCGATGATCGGCTCCTTGGAGAAGAAGCCGGACAGCGGCGGGATGCCGATGATCGCCAGCCAGCCGGTGGCGAAGGTGATCCAGGTGATCTTCATGTACTTGGACAGCCCGCCGAACCGGCGGATGTCGACCTGGTCGTGCATGCCGTGCATGACCGAACCGGCGCCGAGGAACATGTTGGCCTTGAAGAAGCCGTGCGCGAGCAGGTGCACGATGGCCAGCGCGTACGCGCCGCCGCCGAGCCCGACGCCGAGGAACATGTAGCCGATCTGGCTGACCGTCGACCAGGCCAGGACGCGCTTGATGTCGTCCTTGGCGGCGCCGATGATGCAGCCCAGCAGCAGGGTCAGCGCGCCGACGCTGACCACGATGAGCTGCAGCGTGCCGTTCGCCGTGAAGATCGGGTTGGAGCGGGCGATCAGGTAGACGCCGGCGGTGACCATCGTCGCCGCGTGGATCAGGGCCGACACCGGGGTCGGGCCCTCCATGGCGTCCGGGAGCCAGGCCTGCAGCGGGAACTGGCCGGACTTACCGGCCGCACCGAGCAGCAGCAGGATGCCCAGGATCAGCACCGTGCCCGAGGCCAGCGAGCCGGCGCCGTTGAACACCGCGTCGTAGTTGGTGCTGCCGATCGTGGCGAACATCAGGAAGATGCCGATCGCCAGGCCGG
>DATEOS010000170.1:0-4033 GCA_035273815.1 Candidatus Limnocylindria bacterium | reverse complement strand
GATCCGGGTGTTCGACATTTCGGAGCCGCGCCGGCCTCGACTGCTCACGACCGTCGCCACCGACTGCGGGTCGCACACCAACACGCTGGTACCGGACCCCGACCACGATAGGCTCCTGCTGTACGTGAGCTCTTATGCGCTGAGCATCCAGCCGGACCTGGCGCCGGGGTGCGTCAATCCGCACGGGCACATCAGCGTGGTCGAGGTGCCGCTGGACGACCCGGCCTCGGCCAGCGTGATCGCCGAGCCGCACCTGTTCGACACCCCGGTCTGGGAGGTCTGGCCGGGGGCGCCGGAGGGTTACGAGGACACGGCCGGCTGCCACGACATCACCATCTACGAGCCGAAGCACCTGGCCGCGGCTGCCTGCATGAGCCAGGGCCAGATCTGGGACATCAGCGACCCGGTGCATCCCGTTGCGCTGGCTCATGTCGACCTGCCCGAGGTGAGCTTCTGGCATTCGGCCGCGTGGAGCAACGATGGCAGCGTGGTCACCTTCGGCGACGAGAACCTGGCACCCGCCGGATGCACCGATGCGCCCCTCGGCGCCATCTGGTTCTACGGCGTGGACGATCCGGCCGCGCCGATTCTTGAGGGAAGCTTCAGCCTTGACCGATTCCAGGGCAGCGAGATCTGCTCGGCCCACATGTTCAACGTCATCCCGGGAATCGACCGCAACCTGCTGGTATCCGCCTTCTACTCGGGCGGGACGAGCGTGATCGACTTCACCGATCCCAACCAGCCGGAGGAGATCGCCTACTTCGACGTCGGCGGTCGGGCGCCGGGTGACCAATGGGCGTCCTACTGGTACCGCGGCTACATCTGGGCGTCGGACCACCTGCGCGGACTTGACGTCTTTCGGCTCAACCTGCCCGATGTCGCCGGCGCCACGGAGCTGCCGAACCTGAACCCGCAGACCCAGGAGTAGCCGCAGTGGCCGCACCTAGGGCCTCGTACACACGCCCTGGGTACAACGGCGCCGATGCACGGGCGATGCACTGGGTGCGCGCGGACTGCGCGCCGTCTGACTCGTCACCGGCGTGACGTGACGCGCCGCAGCGGCGATCGGCGCGCTTGTACTCGAACCGTGAGTGCGGCCCTACCGTGGGCGGTACGCTGCGCATATGCGGCAGCTGCCTCGGCTCCTGCGCACGCGTCGCCTGGACGGGACGAACGGCGACGGCAGCTCCCTGCCGGACGAGCCGCGGGTCGAGATGGTCGAGGCGCGCGGGCTGCGCTGGTATCACGCCCAGGATCCGGGATCGGCCGACTTCGGCTGGCTCGCCGAGCGATTCCCGTTCCACCCCCTCGACCTGGAGGACGTGGCCAGCATCAACCAGCGGCCGAAGCTGGACGTCTACGACGACTACCTCTTCCTGGTGCTGCAGTTCCCGCGCTTCGACAAGGAGAGTGGCCGCCTGCACCCGGCGGAGCTCGACCTGTTCATCGGTCCGGACTACGTGGTCACCCTTCCGGAGGAGCCGATCGTGCCCCTGCCCGCCATGTGGGAGCGGGCCAGGGACCAGGCCGACGTACGCGATGAGCTCTTCGCCGGCGGCTCCGGCCGCCTGCTGTACGAGATCCTGGACCGCTGCGTTGACGCGGGCTTCCCCATGCTCGGCCAGCTCGGACGCAAGCTGCGGCGGCTGGAGGACGACATCTTCGAGGGCCGCTCGCGGGAGATCGTCCGCGACATCAGCAACACCAAGCAGGAGATCATCAACTTCCGCGCCATCATCCGGCCGCAGCGCGGCGTGTTCCGCTCCCTGGAGCGCGCCAAGCAGGGGTATTTCGGCGATGAGCTGGACGTCTACTTCGACGACCTGACCGATGCCTCCGAGCGCATCTGGGACGTGCTCGAGAACTTCAAGGAGATCGTGGAGGCGCTGGAGTCGAGCAACGAGTCGGTGCTGTCGCATCGGTTGAATGACTCGCTGCGCATTTTGACCGCAGCCAGCGTGGTGCTGCTGCCGCTGACCCTGATCGCCAGCGTGTGGGGCATGAACGTGCCGGTCCCCGGCGAGGGAGCGGCGGGCTCCTTCTGGTTCATCATGGGGGTGATGGCGATCCTGCTGGTCGGGATGGTCCTCTACTTCCGCCGGCGCGGCTGGCTGTAGCGTCCCCGCGTCCGTGCTGGACCACGGCCGGTTCGTCGATGTCGCCGGCGAGCGCATCCACCTGATCGAGCGCGGTACAGGCCCGCCGCTGCTGCTGGTGCACGGCTTTCCGAGCAACGCCGCCGCCTGGAGCGCAATCGTCCCGCGACTGGAGGGGGAGCGAGCGATGGTGGCGCTCGACATGGTCGGGTTCGGGCGGTCGACCCGTCAGCCAAGGAAGCCGATGACCGGCAACGCGTACGCCGATCGGCTGGTGGCGCTGATGGATGCGCTGAACCTGGACCGGATCGATGTGGCAGGCCTGTCCTGGGGCGGGTCAGTGGTGCAGCGGCTGGCCGCCCGGCACCCGGAGCGTGTTCACCGGCTGGTGTTGCTCGCGCCCGTCAACGCGGCGCACGTCCTGCCACTTCGCACCAGCAACCTGCTGGGCCTGGCGGTGGCGATTCGCTTCCCGGCCGTCGCGCGACGGGTCGTGCGCCGCTTCCTGGCCCGCAGCAGCGTCGATCCCGACCTGCCGGTCGACGCCCTGGTGCGGGCGTACGTCGAGCCGCTGCGGACGCCCGGCACGCTGGCCGCCATGCGGCGCTTCGTGCGCGACACAGCTGCCACGCAGCCCATCGACCTGGGCGCCATCGCGGCCCCGACGCTGGTGATCGCGCCGCAGGCCGATCGAATCGTGCCGCCGGCCATGCAGGAGGAGATCGCGGCGCTCATCCCGAACGCCCGGTACGAGCCGCTTCCCGAGGTCGGTCACGCGGTCCAGTTCGAGGCGCCCGATCGCCTGGTCGCGCTGATGCGCGAGTTCCTGGCCTAGCGCTTCTTCTTGGGCGGCAGCTGCTCCACGTACGCCAGCGCGCGATCGAGCCATGGCTCGGCGGCCGTCGGGTCGGCAGCGGTCTCGGGTGGCAGGACCAGGTATTCCCGCATCGGGCGCCCGGGCATCGGCGCGAAGGGGGTTCCGCCGGCGGCCGCCAGCTCGTCGCGCTCCGCATCGGGCAGGCGGACGAACCATGACGAGGCGAAGATGCCGGTGAACATCTGACCGTTCACGAATCCGGCGGGGTAGCCGAACATCTTGCGCACCTGCGCGCCGGGCATGGCGGACACCGTGGCGGTGAATCGCTCCGCCAGATCGGCGGGCGCCTTCTCCCAGTTCGGCCCGTGAGGCATCGGTTCGCTCCGATCGTTGGCTGAACGTCGCCGGTCGCCCGAGGGTAGCACCTGTGTCGCCTGGTTGGCCCGGGACCGAGCCGACCGGTTTCGGCAGGCGGCATTCGATGCCCCGCCAGCACCCCGGCGGGGCATCGACCTGTCCGGAGGGATCCCGTTGGGGATGCCCTGTGGAAAAGGCGCCATCGGCTATCCAAAGTCGGGGATAAAGGGTCTTGTAGGCAGGATCTGGGCGCCCCTATCCTTTGGTTGTCCCGAAGGGGCAGCGGATACCGGATCAGGCGATTGCATCAAGTGTTCCGGTACCGGACCGGCGGTCTCGCACCACCGGCCCGGGCCGCGGTTCCTTCGGGACATTTCTGTGTCCGATTCGCGGAGGGGCGGCGCGTCCGCCGTGCTGCGCTGCGTCGAGACCGTAGCCGGCTAGGTGCTGAGCGCTGGAGCGACGCGGCTGATCTGCGCGGCCTCCGCCTCCTGCTCCGTCGAGATCGTCCAGACCGCGTCCAGGCCCTCGTTGGCCAACGACGGGAGGGATTTGGTCATCCACCGATGCTGGCGGCGAATGGCAGCCGCCGGGCGCGGGTGAACACGCTCCAGGTTGCGGCGCAGGCAGACCTCCAGCGGGAGGTCGAAGGCGATGGCGTGGGCCGGCCGCCGCGCGCGGCGCGCGATCGCGAGCAGCGTCTCGCGAGCCCAGCCCTCGACGTTGGTCGCGTCGACCACCGACAGGCGACGCAGCGACAGGC
>DATEOS010000169.1:0-2144 GCA_035273815.1 Candidatus Limnocylindria bacterium | reverse complement strand
GAAGCAGAAGAGCATCACCAGCTCACCGCGGTTCTCCCACCAGAAGATCTTGCCGCTGCCGCCGGCGTGCATCCACCAGTAGGCGACCGCCATTTCGCCTGAGGCAATGAACGCGGCGAGCCGCGTGCCGAGTCCGATCATGATGAGGAAGCCGCACACCAGTTCGATGACCCCGGCCGCCCCGAACTTGCTCATCAGTTCCACCGTGCCGCCGTCGGGCCCCATCCCGCCGAACCAGCCCAGGAGCTTCTGCGCGCCATGGGAGAAGAACGCCGCACCCGCGAAAATGCGGAGGGCGGACTGCGCGGCAGGGAGATGCTTGCTGTTCAGCGGTCCGAACATGTGGTTCGCTCCTTGTGAATCTTTTCACGAGTACGCTGGATTGCGTTCGACCGTATCGGCCGGTACGTTGACCTTCGAGTTTACATAGACGCAGGCGGTGCTGCTGTAAGGAAGCCGGATCCAAGCCGGCGCGGCCCCGCCACTGTATGAGGCCCGCGAGACCATCCGCGGTCCGGTGTCGCCAAGGACAAGCCACTGGGGACAGTCTGCTCCCTGGGAAGGCCGGCGACGCTGCCTCGAGCCAGGAGACTGGCCCGCCTGCGCCCGCATCATGTCTCTCCAGGGAGGGACGCGGGGGTGGGTGACGTCTCCGCACGGGAGACGAGCGCCAAGTTTGCACCCCTTCGTTCCAGGAGCCGGAACGAGTGGGTGTTTTGTTTTCTGTGCTGCTGTTGCTGCTCGCCGCCTGCCAGGGTGGCGGCAAGGATGTCCCGGCCGCCGGCGCCGCCATCGCGCTGACCGACGACGCCGGCCACACGGTGCAACTCACTGCCCCGGCACAGCGCGTCATCTCCCTCGTTCCCAGCGTCACCGAAACGATCATCGCACTCGGTGCAGGCAACCGCATCGTGGCGCGCACCGAGTACGATCGCGACACCGCGCTCGCCGCCGTGCCGCTGGTGGGCCGCGGCCTGAGCCCGAGCGTCGAGGGGATCATCGCGCTTCGTCCCGACCTCGTGGTGGTGTGGGCCAGCGACAAGCGCGGGGATCTCCGGGGTCAGCTGGAGAAGGCGAAGATCCCGGTGCTCGCATTCGAGGTGCAGGACACGACGGATGCGTACCGAGTGGTGTCGGTGATGGGCAAGGCACTCGGGCGGCAGGCGGCAGGCGACCGGCTGATGGACTCGCTGCGGGCTTCCCTCAAGGAAACAGCGTCCATCGCCGCGAAGCGCTCGCGCCGGCGGGTCTTCTACGTGGTCTACAACGACCCGCCGATGACGGCCGGCCCGGGCACCTTCATCGACCAGCTGCTCGACATCGCCGGTGCCGACAACGTCTTCAGCGACGCGACGTCGAAGTGGCCCACGGTCTCGCTGGAAGAAGTGGTGAAGCGCGACCCCGACATCGTGGTGCTGCCGGTGGGCGAGATGTCGGCGCAGGTGGGCGACCGGCTCAAGGCCACCGCCGGATGGCGAGACCTCCGCGCGGTGAAGAACAATTGCCTGGCCCTCATCGACGCCGACCTGGTGAATCGCCCGGGCACAAACGTCGCCGTGGCCGCGCGGCGGCTCGAGGTGCTGCTGCACGACGAGACCTGCCCCGTCCCATGATCACCACCGCCGCGATCGTACGCCGCTATCTCCTGCTGTCCCTGCTGCTCGGGATCACGGGCGTGCTGGCCGTGCGTGTGGGCGCCGTCGGTCTCTCGTTGCACGACATCATCGCTGCCGTCCGCGGCACCGCCGACAGCGCCACACACACGATCGTGGTCGGGCTGCGGATTCCCCGCGTGGCACTGGCGGCCCTCTGCGGGGCGGCCCTGGCGATCAGTGGCGCCACCTATCAGGCGCTGCTCCGGAACACGCTCGCCGAGCCGTACATCCTGGGCGTGTCGAGTGGTGCCGCGCTCGGCGCGGTCGCGGCGACGGTGTTCGGCCTCGACCGGCTGAGCCCGTGGATCATCCCGGCGTTCGCCTTTGCCGGTGCGCTCGCCGCGATCGTGCTGGTACTGCGCGTGGCCCTCGTCGCAGGCCGGGTGCTCGACCGCCGCACGCTGCTGCTGGCCGGGGTGGTGGTGGGAGCCTTCTGGAACGCGGCGGTGCTGCTCTTCCTCACCTTCGCGGACGCCGAGTCGTTCCGGT
>DATEOS010000168.1:0-2251 GCA_035273815.1 Candidatus Limnocylindria bacterium | reverse complement strand
GTCTGCGTGCCGAAGCGGCTGCTCGATCCCGTCAGCGAAGTCCTGCACATCGCGGGCGCGACGCTGGACAGCATCGCCGTCGACTTTGGTGCGGAAAAATCCGGCGCCGACAAGTCCGGACTCGGGAAGGTCGAGCTGGCTCAGGACGGCGACCCCCGCCATGGCGGCCAGCAAGCCGCCACCCGACTGAGTCACGCGGCGACATCAGCGTCGGTGCTGGGGATCGGCATGGTGATCGCCGGTCTGCTGATACCGCTGTTCCGGCTGGAGTCGATGGCCGACAGCTACGAGGCCGATGTCGCGGGATTGCGCACCCAGGCCGCCAAGGCGGTGGAGTTGGAGAACCGGCTGACCGAGATCGCCACCCGCGAGGCGGCACTGGACACGTTCCTGTCCGGCACCGCCCCGGTCGTCCTGCTCGCCGAACTGGCGCGCGTCGCCGCTGACGACACTCACTTCACGGCCTTCCGCTTCGACGGCGGCACGATCAACGTGGATGGGCACGGCGCCTCCGCCGCGGCCCTGGCCGAGGTGATCGAAGGCTCGCCCCTGTTCCGCAACCCGACCTTCCGCGCGGCGGTGACGCCGGCCGCCAACGGCGGAGAGCAGTTCTCCCTTGGCTTCGAGGTCGAAGGGGATACCCGCACCGCGTCATTGCAGCCGGCAGCCAGGCTCCCGGCCCAGCACCCGCAGCTGGAACACCGCACCAACCGCCGTCCGGAGGCACGATGACTACCCTGTCCCCTCAGTTGTCGCCGCGCATGTCGTCCTCCAGGCTGTCGCCCCGGCTTTCCCGACTGTTGGCGCTCGCCATCCTGGCCGGCGTTGCGGCGGGTACCGTCAATCTGGCCGTGCTCCCGCTGCTCGACCGCTGGTACGCGGCAAATGACCGGCTGGCGGACGCGGCAGGCTGGCGCGACCGCCTGACCGCCACGGTAGAGCGCATTCCTGCCCTAAAAAAGGCCGTGGACGAGGCGGAGCTTGCTGCGGCACAACGCAGCGGCGTCCTGAGGGTCGAGAACGAGTCCCTTGGAACGGCGGAGTTCCAGAAGCTGATCCAGAAGGTCATGGCCGAAGCGGGCACCCAGGCCCGCAGCGTCCAGGCGCTGACCGCCCGGCGCGAGCATGGCATGTTGCTGCTCGGCATGCGGGTCCGGGCCTATGGCGACGAACAGGCGCTGGTCAAGCTTCTCGACACCGCCAGGATGCAGGACCCCGCCTTGGCGGTCCGCAACCTCAGCATCGCGGCGGCCAGCACGGGCTCTGGCGACCGCGAGGCGACACAGGTGGACATGCAGATCGATTTCGAGATTCTGGCCGTTGAGGAACCCAAGTGATGCGCTTTTCTCCCGCACTCCTCCTGTCGCTGATGACGCTGGGCGCCGGCGGCGCGACACTGGCCACGGGGCTGGACTGGCAGCCCGATCCTGGCGCGGTCGCCGTGGCCCCGGCTCCGGCGCCCCAGCCCGTCAAGACAGCCGCCGCCGCTCCATCGGGCGACGCGGCGCTGTTGCAAGCCCTGCGCGACCGTCCCCCCTTCACCCCCGGCCGCAGACCGCCGCAGCAGATGGTGCTGGCCGTCGCCGACGCACCCGAGCAGGCGGCGGAAGCGATCGCCGACCTGTCCGTGCCGACGGTGCGGGGTATTGCGCTTTCCGGCCAAAGCTCCGTCGCGATCGTGACGCTGGAATCCGAAAGCCAGCGCCTTCACCGCGTCGCCCTCGGCGGCGAGATCGGCGGCTGGCGCGTAAGCGCGATCCAGCGCGAGAGCGTCGTCTTCAACACGGAAACGGTCCAGGCCAAGGCCTATCTCGTCAAGCCCGGCGAGCAGCCGCGCGTCGAGACCACCCACCACGAGGCCGAAATCGCCGAAAAGGAAGATGCCGACAGCTCAAAGCTGGCCAATGGCCGGCATATGTGAGCAGGCGGCACTCAGCAGCGTCAGCAATCAAAGCCCCCGTCAGCCGCCCGGCCGCCAGCCGATCCAGGTAACCGGCTGGCGTGCGTCGCCGGTGATGCGCAGGCCGGCTCGCCGCTCGAACGTCACTCCGTTCGGCAGCTCCGCCGTGGCCCTGACCGTGAAGACACGGTGGCGCGACGGCGCCACGCTGATCGCGAGGCCGGCGCCTTCGATGCCGAGCGACAGCGCCTTCAGCGACAGCGGCCCCGCTTCCGGATCGAACTGCGAGCGGCCGTTGTAGACCGTGACGTAGGGCGATACGGCTTCGGTCAGCGCTGGGGTCATCCCGAG
>DATEOS010000167.1:0-17249 GCA_035273815.1 Candidatus Limnocylindria bacterium | reverse complement strand
GGGGAAGAGGGTCACCACGTCGATGCGCAGCATGGGTCAGCGAACCTCCTCGGTCTCATAGCGGACCGTCATGGTTCCGCCCTCGAGGTTGATCTCGCGCACGACGTCGCGCACCGCGGGCAGGAGCAGGTCGGCCTGGCCATCCGCCTCGACGCGGTAGACCTCGGCTTCCCCGGCCCGAAAGACCTCGACCAGTCGGCCGAGCTCGCGACCGGTCTCATCGGCCACCCGCAGGCCAACCAGCTGGTGCCAGTAGTAGTGGCCCGCCGGCAAGGGTTCGGCCTCGACCTCCAGGTAGCGCCCGGACAGCGCCTCCGCCTGCTCCCGCCGATCCACGCCTTCCAGGCGTACGACGGGCACGCGGCCGCCGCGCTCCACCTCGTGGATACGGCGCGGCGCCTTTTCGCCCTCGACGAACAGCGCGGCGCCGACGATCAGCCGATCGTCTCGATCGGTGAGGACCTCCAACCGCATGGCGCCCGAGAGCCCCTTGGGACCGATGATCCGGGCGGCCGCCAGCCGGTCACTCGTCGGTGACGATCTCCAGCTCGACATGCCGGCCGTCGCGCGCGCCCATCACCCGCAGCAGGCTGCGAATGGCGTTGGCGATGCGTCCGTCGCGACCGATCACCCGGCCCATGTCCGCCTGCTCGACGTTCAGGACCAGCGAGACCTCGTCGTCGTCCTCCTCGACCTCCACCACCACCCCGTCCGGATTGTCGACCAGGGACTTGGCCACGTATTCCAGGAACTCTTTCATTCCTTGGCCGCCTCAGTCTCCTCGGTCGCCTCGGCCGCTTCGGCGGACGGGGCTTCCGCAGCTGGCTCGGCCTCCGCGGCCGGTTCTTCGCTAGTCTCGGCGGGAGCGGCGTCCTCGGCCGCGTCGGCTGCTGTCTCGGCGGCCTCGGCCGGTTCTGCTGCTTCGGTCCCCTCAGCTGCTGCGGTCGTCTCGGGCTCGGCTGCCTCGTCGGCTGCCGGTGCCGCCTCGGCAGGGGCCTCGTCCGCCGTCTGGGGGGCCTCTGCTGCCGCGGGGGGCGTCTCGGACTTGGCCTTGGTCGACGCCTTGGTCGCCTTGGCCTTCCGTGGCGGCTTGGGTTCCGCCTTGGTTGGGGCGCTGACCGGAGCCGGTGGCGCGCTGGCCATGCCGGCCTGGCGCATCAGCCGGCCGACGCTGTCCGACGGCTTGGCGCCCTTCGCGATCCAGGCGTCCAGTCGCTCGGCGTCGAGCTTCACGGTCGCTGGTTCGGTCAACGGGTCATAGAAGCCGAGGATCTCGAGCGACCGGCCGTCGCGCGGGCGACGGCTGTCGATGGCCACCACGCGATAGCTGGGCCGTTTTGTGGCCCCGACGCGGGTGAGCCTGATACGTACTGCCAAGTGTTTCCTTCCTTACTGATGGACCGATGCTAAGCCGACCACACGCTCAACGCACGGTCAGCACGATGTGCAGTTCGGTGTTGCCGTCGCGGGCTGGAGCGGTCAGCCCCAGGGCGCCGACGGTGAGCAGGATATCGCGAGCGTCCCCACTCGTGCCGAGCGCGTCGTCCGACGCATCCACGATGGCGCCGATATCGACGAACGCCTCGTTGCCGGCGCGATCGCCGGCCAGCTGCCACGCCGCGCGATACCGCTCGCCGGCCGCCAGGGTCTGGCCGCTGGCATGCGCCGCCAGGGCGGCGGCCACGTCCTCTGGTGAGAGGCCCGCCACGATCACGCCATCGGAGACCGCCCAGGAGACGGTGCCGACCTGGGGCACATCGACGTTGGTGATTGTCGTTCCGTTGGCCTCCGACTCGCTGACCTGGCCGCCGTGGTCGCCGATGGCGTCGCGCATGCGCTCCAGCGATGCGGTCGCCGCGGCGGCGTCCGATGGACGGAGCAGCAGCTGGCCGTGCGGCGCCTCGGTCATGACGTCGGACACGCCGATCGCGGCCTCCGAGCTGAACAGCGCCAGCAGGTCCGCGTCCAGGTTGATGCCCAGCCCGAAGGCCGCCAGCGCTCGCAGCTGGTTGAGGGTATCGATGATGCCCTGAGCGTTCGGCTGACTGGCCAGCCCTTCCTCGACCGTCTGCTCCGCACGCTGGACGTCGAAGATCGCCGCCATGGCGTGGGTGTCGGCGGGAAGCCACTCGGCCAGCGTCGACGGCTCACCGCCGGCGGTGAAGTCGGCGCGTTCCTCAGGGGAGGCGGCGGCACCGTCGAACGGCGCGACCGCGTCCAGCCGCAGCCCATCGGGCTCGACCAGCAGGGCGGCACTGACGGTCGAATAGCCACCGAGCTGCCCACCAACACCGGCATCCGCAGCCGCTCCGGCGAGATTGAGGTACGCGGAGGCCAGGTAATCGGCCGGCAGCCGGCGCATCGCGGCCGCGTACCCCGCGTCATCGGCCAGCGAAGGACGGGCGTCAGCCTCGGCATCGAGCGCCGCTTCCAGCGAAGCGCGATCCGTGCTCGCGATCAGGAGATCCTCGAGCACGGCCCAGGCCAGACCATCGGCCACCGTGATGGCCGTGCCGCGATACGTGTCCTCGACCCCGGTCAGGCCGCGTCCGGCGGCGATCGCCTCCGTCCCCGACTCGGCGGCTGCCTGGTCCTTTACGGCGGCCAGCAGGATGGGTGACGGCGTCGCCAGGTCGTCGGAGCCTGGCCGAAGGGCGACCGACAGCTGATTGCCGATCCATGGGCGAACGTCGGATTCGTAATCGACGCCGGATTGGCCCAGGAAGCGAGCGGCGATCTCGTGGATCTTCTGGTCGAGGTTCGCCGCGTCGGCAAAGCCGGGCACATGACCCAGCAACAGGGCCAGGTTCAGCTGCTGCCCGGTGGACGGCTGCAGGTAGACCGTGGCATAGGCGATGGCATCGGCCGGAACGGCGCGCGCGGCGCGATCGGTCCCGGCGGCGAAGATGGCGAGGTAGCCGGCGACGACGGTTGCCCCGACCAGGCCGATGAAGACGGTCAGGGCGACGACGAGCCTCTGCAGCACTCCCCGCTAGCGCCCGAGCATCCCGCGCAGCCCACCGATATTCGGCAGGCGCCCGTTGCCCAGCTGCTTCATGAGCTTCTGCATCTCGACGAACTGCTTCAGGAGCCGGTTGACGTCGGCGGTGCTCGTCCCGCTGCCCACGGCGATACGCCGGCGTCGGCTGGCCTTGATGAGCTCCGGCCGGCGCCGCTCGTCGGGAGTCATCGAGTCGATGATCGCCTCGATGCGCTTGAACTGGCCCTCGTCCACCGCCTGCTGGGCGGCGCCCGCCATCTGCCCGGCGCCCGGGATCATCTGCAGCACCTGGCCGATGGGTCCCATCTTCTTGACCTGGTCCATCTGGCTGCGGAAGTCCTCCAGCGTGAAGCGCTGCTCGATCATGCGCTGGGCGACCCGTTCGGCCTCCTCCTGGTCGACCGTCTCCTGAACGCGCTCGACCAGCGACAGGATGTCGCCCATGCCGAGGATGCGCTGGGCAAGGCGATCGGGATGGAACGGCTCCAGGCCGTCGGTCCGCTCGCCGGTGCCGATGAAGCTGATCGGCAGGCCGGTCACGCTGCGGATGCTCAGCGCGGCGCCGCCCCGGGCGTCACCGTCCATCTTGGTGAGCACCAGGCCGGTGATCGGCAGGCGATGGTGGAACGCCTCGGCCACGGTGACCGACTCCTGGCCGGTCATGGCGTCAACCACCAGCAGCGTCTCGGCGGGCGTGACGGCGCCGGTGATGCGCACCAGCTCATCCATCATCGGCTCGTCGACGTGGAGGCGGCCGGCGGTGTCCAGCAGGACCACGTCGTGCCCGCGCTGCCGGGCGGCCTCCAGGCCGGATCGCGCCACCTCCAGCGCGGGCGTGCCGACTGATCGGGTGTGGACCTCGATCCCGATGTGATCGCCCAGCTGCACGAGCTGGTCCACCGCGGCGGGCCGATACACGTCGGCGGCGACCAGCAGCGGCCGGCGGCCGTCCTTGCGCAGCCGAACCGCCAGCTTGGCGGCGGTGGTGGTCTTGCCCGAGCCCTGCAGCCCGACGAGCATCACCACCGCCGGCTTGGCGCTGAGCTTCAGTTGGTGCCGCTCACCCCCGAGCACCTCGACCAGCTCGTCATGCACGATCTTGACGATCTGCTGGCCGGGCTGGACTCCGTTGAGCACATCGGCGCCGATCGCCTTCTCGCGGACGCCGGCAACGAACGCCTTGACGACCTTGTAGTTGACATCGGCCTCAAGCAGGGCAAGCCGGATCTCACGCAGGGCGACGTCAAGGTCGGCCTCGGTGATCTTGGCCTTGCCACGCAGGCTGGTGGCGATGGCCTGCAGGCGCGCAGACAGCGATTCGAACATTCAGCAGTAACGGTGCGGGGTGGGTTGACGGGCCGGCGCCGGGGACTTCGAGGTCCCGAAGCGGCTGCCCATTCTAGGCGTGGGGCGGATGAGCGGCAACGACTCGGGGCTCGGCCTCAGTCGCTGAGCAGCCACTCGACGTAGGCATCGGGGTCGAAGGGAGCCAGGTGCTCCAGCTCCTCCCCCACGCCGACGAACTGGATCGGCACGCCCAGCCGCTCGGCGGCGGTCACTGCCACCCCGCCCTTGGCGGTGCCGTCCAGCTTGGTCAGCACGATCCCGGTGACCCCGACCTCGCGGCTGAAGGCCTCCGCCTGGAGGATGCCGTTCTGCCCGGTGCCGGCATCGAGTACCAGCAGCACGTGGCGCGGCTGGTCCGGCAGCTTGCGCGCGATGACGTTGCGAATCTTGCCCAGCTCGGCCATGAGCTGGACCTTGTTCTGCAGCCTTCCGGCCGTATCGATGATCACCGCCTCGCTGCCGCGTGACTCGGCGGCGGCGACCGCATCAAAGGCGACGGCACCGGGATCCGCGCCGGCGCGCTGGGCCACGACCGGCAGCCCCAGCTGGTCGCCCCACAGGCGCAGCTGCTCGATGGCGGCCGCCCGGAAGGTGTCGCCCGCGGCCAGGACCACGCTGTGGCCGTCAGCGGCCAGCCGCCGTGCCAGCTTGGCGATGGTGGTGGTCTTGCCTGTCCCGTTGACGCCGACCACCAGGATCACCGACGGCGCCGTGCCCAGCTCGAAAGGGCGTGACGTGGCTTGCAGCCGCTCGCGCAGGACGGTGCCCAGAATGGCGCGCGGGTCGCCGCCGCGGGCATTCGATCGAGCGCGTGCCTCGTCGACCAGCGCCATCGCGGCTTCTGGACCGATATCGGCCGCGATCAGCGCCTCCTCGACATCGTCCCAGGCCTCAGCGCCGGCCGCGCCGCCCGTGAACAGGGAGCGCAGCCGGGCACCAAGCCCACCCGACCGCGGGCGCAGGCCCATCCCGGTCGGCTCCCGCGCCGGCCGGGGCATCATCCGATCGCCACCTCCGTGGGTATGTCGGCCAACCGCAGGCTGACGACCGCCGACACGGCCGCGTTGTCCATCGTCACCCCGTAGATCGTGTCCGCCACCTCGATGGTCGCGCGGTTGTGGGTGATGACCACGAAGTCGATGTCCTCGGACAGTCGCCGCAGCGCGTCGGCGAAGCGGCCGATGTTCGCTTCGTCGAGGGCCGCGTCGACCTCGTCCAGGATGCAGAACGGCACCGGGTTGACGCTCAGCATCGCGAACAGCAGCGCCACGCCGGTCAGCGCCCGCTCTCCGCCGGACAGCATGGCCAGGCGCTGCAAGCGCTTGCCAGGGGGCCGGACCACGATCTCGATGCCGCCGGGAGCCTCGCCGTCCTCACCGTCGCCGAGCTGCAGGGATGCCGACCCGCCGGCGAACAGGAGCCGGCAGAAATCGTCGAACCGCTCGCCGATGGCCGCGAAGGCGGCGTTGAAGCGCGAGGTGATGTCCGTGTCCAGCTGCACGATCAGCTCTTCGGTGCCGACGATGGCACTGCCCAGATCGGCGTCTTGGGTGGTCAGATCCTCCAGCCGGCTGGACAGCTCGCGATGTTCCTCCACGGCGAAGGGATTGACCGAGCCGATCTGCGACAGGGTCCGCCGCACGCGCCGCAGCTCCGTGTCAAGCGGCTCGTCGTCAAGCGCCGCCAGCTCTGCCACCAGCTCCTCGCTGGGCGGGACGGGCTCGCCGGCTGGTGCCTCCGCGGGTTCCTCGCCGTCGGCTCCGGGGACAGGCCCCGGCTGCGGCAATGAGTCCAAGGCAAGCTCGCGCTCGCGCGCCAGCGCCCCAAGGCTCTCCTCGTGGCGGGACGCCTCGATGGCCGCCGCCTGAGCCGCACGCTCCAGCTCTCCCAGCCGGCCTGCCTCCCCCACCTCGCGCTCCAGGGCCACCAGCGTCGCCCGCATGCGTTCCCGTTTAGCGTCGGCAGCACCACGCGCCTCGGCAGCGGCATGATCCGCCTCGCGGGCCGTGGCGAGGGCGGCGTCCAGGTCGGCGCGTTCGGCAATCAGACGTTCCTGGGCGACGCGCTGCGAGGTGGCGGTGGCCTCCGCCTGCATCTGGCGCGCTGCCTCGACCGCGCGGCTGCGCTCCGCTCCCAGCTGCCGATCCTCGATCTCCCGAGCGGCCGCCTGGGCGGTGCTCCACGCCTCTCGCGCGCGGTCTCGATCCTGGGTGGCTGCCCCGCGGCGGTCGCGCAGCGCGGCCACCTCGTCCTCCAGCGCCGTCAACGCCACATCCGGCGAGGACTCGACATCCACGTCGGCACCAGGATCGGCGGCATGGATGGCGGCCAGCTCGTCTGTGAGGCGCGATTCGGCCGCGCCGGCTCGCTCGGCGGCAAGCTCTGCCCCGGCGAGATCAGCCGCAGCCGCCCGCTCGTCGCGCTCGCACGTCTCGCGATTGCGTCGCGCGTCCTCCAACCGACGCCCCGCCTCGGCCACGGCCGCCATCGCGCGGGCGGCTTCCGTCGCCGCCGCCGCCTGCTCCTGGTCGATCGCCTCCAGCGCCTGTGCGAGCTCGCGGCGCCGTCCGTGGCGCTGCGCGGCCGCCGATCCGTTCGACTCGGCCCGACCGCGGAGCACCAGCAGGCCCCGGGAATCCGCCACGTCACCCGCGGGCGTGACCGCCAGCCAGCCGGCAGGCAACCGCCGCCACGCACCGAGGAGCGTCTCGACGTCCGGCAACAGGGCGGTCCAGCGGAAGAGGACGGGCACTCGGTCGCCACCGATCCAGTCGGCCAGCGTCCGATCCGCGCCGATGGCGGCCAGCGCCTCCGCCCGCGCGGCAACACTCGGCCCCTCAGCGCCAGGGCTTCCGGCGGCCAGCAAGCGTGCCGATCCGCGCGCGTCAACCAGCCGTCCGGCCAGCTCATCGTCCTGCCACAGGAGGGCCTGCTCCAGCTCGCCGCCAACGATGGCCTCGACTGCCGGCCAAGCATCATCCGGGGCGTCGATCCCGTCGAGGAGGACGCGCCAGCCGGCCGCGGTCAGGATGGACCCCAGACGTCCTCGCCCTTCCGCCCGTTCCTGGAGTGCATCGAGCTCGCCGCGCATGGCGCCTGCCTTCTCCGCCAGCTCCGACGCGTGGCGGCGGGCGGCGTCGGCCGTGGGCTGCGCCTCGACGATGGCGGCCAGGGCGGTTTCATGGGCGGCGCGTGCCGCGTCCGCTGCCTGGGTGGTGGTGGAGGCCACGGTACGCAGCGACGGCAGTGACTCCCGGGCGGTGGCCGCCTCCAGCTGGGACTCCTCCAGCTCCTGCTCGAGCTGCTCGCGCCGGGCGAGCGTCCGCGCCGACCGTGCTTCGCGTCGCGCAACGTCGGCGATGCGCAGCCCGGTCCGGTGGCGGGCCTCGGCCAGGCGCTCCTCGGCAGCCAGCAGGGCCAGGTCCAGCTCGGCCAGCGCGCCCGATGCGGCCTCCCAGCCGGCCTCGGCCGCGGCAGCGGCTGTCACCGCACGGGTCAGGGGGTCGTCTCCGCCGGCCAGGGGCTCCGTCGAGGAACCGTCGATCGCGCCGGAGAGGTCGGCTTCGGCGGCGCGAATCGCGGCCGCCGCTTCGTCGAGCCGCCGGGTGACGCCCTCGAGCGCCGACTCGGCCCGCACCAGGGCCTCCCGCGTTGCGCCATGACGCTGCGCTGCTTCGCGCGCCGCCGCATCGGCCCGCCAGTAGGCCTCTTCCGCTTCGGCGATCGAGCGGCGGTTGGCGTCGGCCGCCGAACGGTGCTCTTCCAGTGCAGCCTCGGCCGCTGCCGCACGGCGCCGAGCATGGCCAAGTGCCTGACGCTCCGCCGTCTCGCGTCGACGGTGCGCCTCCAGCACCAGCGCGCGCGCCCGTGTGACGAGCGAGTCGTGCTCCTGGGCATGCTGCGCCTGCAAACCCAGGCGTCGCACCTGGGGCTTGAGCTCGGCTATCAGGTCAGTGACACGGGTCAGGTTGTCGCGCGCCCGGCCCAGCCGGGAGAGCGCCTCGTTCTTGCGGACCTGCAGGTTCTTGACGCCCGCGGCCTCCTCGAACAGCTGCCGCCGCTCTTCCGGCCGTAGCGACAGCGCCGAGTCGACGGTCCCCTGTCCCACCACCACCAGCTCATTGGCGCCGAGCCGACCCTCTCCCAGCAGCTCGACCACGTCGCGCAGCCGCGCCCGCGCCCCGTTGATCAGGTACTCGCTCTCGCCGGACCGGTAGGCGCGCCGTCCAACAGACACTTCGTTGAAATCGATCGGCAGCCAGCCATCGGCGTTGTCCAGGGTCAGGATCGCCTCGGCCATGCCCTGCGGCTTGCGCTGCTGCGATCCGGCGAAGATCACGTCGTCGGCGCGGCGCGTGCGGAGTGACCGGTTCGACTGCTCGCCCAGCACCCAGCGCACGGCATCGGCCATGTTGCTCTTGCCTGAGCCGTTGGGGCCGATGATGGCATTGACGCCTGGCTCGAAGACGAAGCGGGTGGGATCGGCGAAAGTCTTGAATCCGTGCAGCCGCAGCTCGCGGAGCCGGCTCACACCTCGAGCCCCTGGGCGTCCATGCTGTCCAGGGCAGCGCCGGCGGCCTGCTCCTCCGCGCGCTGACGGCTTGAACCGTGACCGAACGCGATCCGCTCGCCGCGCAGCACTGCCGCGACGGTGAAGGTCTGCTCGTGGTCCGGGCCGGAGGTGCTCACCAGCTCATAGTGTGGCTTGATTCGGTGCTCCCGCTGCGACCATTCCTGCAGCCGGCTCTTGGCTGACTTCAGCGGCTCCGGGTCGGTGGCGCCCGGCAGCGGGCTTTCGAAGAGGCGCGTCAGCCATTCACGACTGGCCTCCATCCCCTCGGAGAGGAAGATCGCACCGGCCAGGGCCTCGAATGCGCCGGCCAGGACCGATGGACGCGTGGCGCCCCCGGCTTCGGACTCACCCCGGCCCAGCAGGAGGTATCGGTCCAGCCCGATCCGGATGCCAAACGCGGCAAGGGCGTCCCGGTTGACCAGTGCGGCACGCCGAGCCGTGAGCAGGCCCTCGTCCTCGTCGGGGAAACGCTCGTACAGGAGCCGGCTGACGATCAGGCCAATGACGGCATCGCCAAGGAACTCGAGGCGCTCGTTGTGCCCCGAAACGGCCAGCGGATTCTCGTTGAAGTAGGAGCTGTGGACGAAGGCCTGCTGGATGGCCTCGGGGTCCTTTAGGGTGATGCCGAGGCGCTCACCCAGATCGCCCAGACGCAGAACGGCCATGGGCGTTGGTTACTGCTGGTGCTCCTCGATGAATTCGACGGCGTCGGAGACCTTCTGGATCTTCTCGGCATCCTCGTCCGAGATCTCCATGCCGAACTCCTCCTCGAGGCTCATGATGAGCTCGACCAGGTCCAGCGAATCGGCGTTGAGGTCTTCGACGAACGACGCCTGCGGCGTGACCTCCTCCTCGTCAACGCCGAGCTGCTCGACGATGATCTTCTTGAGTCGGTCGAAGGTTGTTCCGTCGGTCACCCGTCTCTGGCTCCTCTTTCGCTCCCCGATGGCCGGGACACGCTCCCAAGAACGCCGTTCACGAGGCGGCGGGCTGCGTCTCCGGCGTATGTCCGGGCGAGAGAAACGGCATCGTGGATCGTCTCCCCGCTCGGAGTCGCGGCGGAGTATAGCACCTCGTAGATCGCGCTCCGGAGGATCGTTCGCTCCACGATTCCGAGCTCGCTGACCGGGATGGCCGGCGCGTGGCGGGCGATCTCGGCATCAAGCTCTGCGCGATGCTCGAGCACGCCATCCACGATCCGCCCGGCATGCTCCTTGACCGACGCCGACGCGCTCTTCTCGACCGCCAGCCGCTCGAGCGCCACGTTCGCCTGGTCTGGCCGGAACTCCTCCTCGAACAGGACGATCATCGCCAACCGTCGCGCCTGGAAGCCGGACCCGGTGCGGGACCGACGGCGCGGGACGGCGGCAACCTGGCTCAGGCCTCGGCCCCCGGTCCGGTGGCGATCGAGCGCGTATCCGGCGCGATCGCGTCCGTTGCGTCCTCGGCAGTGTGGCCGCCGCTGCTGCGGGCCAGGGCCGGGTGCCGGCGGCTCCAGTCCGCGATCAGGCCCGGGATGCCCGCCTCGGCCGCTTCGGAGGCGGCCCGCATGGCGTACTCCACCATGCGTGCTTTCGCCCGCCCATGGGTGACGATGCTTACGCCCCGCACGCCCAGCAGCGGCACCCCGCCGTAGCGCTCGTAGTCGAACCTGTGCTTCAGGCGATCGAAGCCCGGCTTGAGCGCCAGGAGCGCCAGCGGTGCGACGGGTCCCTCCTGCAGGTCCGTCCGTAGCGAGCGGAAGATGTAGCTGGTCAGCCCCTCGAAGAACTTGATGACCACGTTGCCCACGAAGCCATCGCAGATCACCACGTCGGCCACGTGCGAGACCATGTCGTTGCCCTCCACGTTGCCCACGAAATTGAGGTCCGCGCCGCGCATCAGCGCATGTGTCTCGCGCGCCAGGGCGTTCCCCTTGTCCACCTCCTCGCCGATGTTGAGGAGGCCGATTCGGGGGCGAGGCACCTTCAGGACGTGCTCCGCGTAGATGGAGCCCATCACCGCGAAGTGCACGAGGTTGGTGGCGTCCGAATCGACGTTGGCCCCCACGTCCAGGATCATGATCGGGCCGGTGGCGGTGACCAGGTGGGCGCCCAGCGCCGGGCGGTCGATGCCCTCGATGCGTCCCAGCCGGAAGACGGCCGCAGCCATAGTGGCCCCGGTCGACCCGGCGGAGACGACCGCATCGGCCAACCCGTCGCGTACCAGGTCGGTGGCGACCCGTATGGAGGCCCCGCGCTTGGAGCGCAGGGCCGTGGCCGGCGACTCGCCCATGCCGATCACATCCGGCGCGTCGGCAAAGCTCACGCTCGCCGGACGGCCGCGGCCGTAGGCGTCGATCTCCGATTCGAGCCGCGGAACGTCGCCGACGAGGATCACCTCGTCGGCATTGGCGGCCGCGTAGTTGAGGGCGCCGCGGACGATCTCGCGCGGAGCGAAATCACCGCCCATCGCGTCGACCGCGATGCGCATCAGCGGCTGCGCGTCAGCGCGGTCCGCCCTCGGCCGGGGCGTTCGCCTCCACCGGCACCACCTCGCGGCCGTCGTAGTAGCCGCAGGTCGGGCAGACGTGGTGGGCGCGCTTCAGCTCGTGGCAATGGCTGCATTCGACGAGGGCCGGCGCGCTGATCGCCAGGTGCGCGCGGCGCTCACCCTGGCGCGCCTTGGATACTTTTCGCTTGGGGACGCCCACGCGTGACTCCTGGTGCTTTTCAGTGGGGACGCCGCAGTATACCCGGTTAGTTATCCCGGTCCAGGAAGCGCGCCAGGCTGGCCAGTCGTGGGTCGAGCTCCTCGGTGGCGTGCGCCGCGTGGTCAGCGTCGAGCCGCGCGCCACATTCCGGGCAGAGGCCGGGACAATCGGGCCGGCAGAGCGGATGCATCGGCTCTGTCAGGGCGAACTCCTCCCGGATGACGGGCGTCAGGTCGATCTCGTGGTGGTCGTCGATGCGCAACGCCGACGGGTCGTCGGCATCGTGCTCCACGGCCCTGCCGGTCTCGGGATCGATGCTCGGCAAAAACTCTTCCGAGATTCGGATGCTGGCGGGCTCGACGAATGCCTCGAGGCAGCGCGCGCAGGTCCGCCGCACCGGCGCGTCGATCTCGCCCCGGACCAGGACGCCCCGGTTGGTGCGCTGGAAGGTGAGCTTGCCGTTGAGCGGACCGGCCAGCTCGACATCGGGGCCCAGCGAGAGGTAGCGGTCGCGCAGGCGGACCTCACGAACCGCCCCGGGCGCCTCCCGGAGCAGGCCCGCGACGTTGAGGACGGTCATGGCGTGGGCGCGGCTTCGGTCGCCTCCGTCTCGACGCTGAGCGCCCCGGACCCGTCCGTCGCCGGACGCGGGACCTGGTGCCGCTCGTCGAGCATGTCGATCCCCCGCTTGATGCTGGTCAGCGCCTTGATGCACTCGCCCTCGAGCCGGATCAGCACGCCGGCGGCGTACTCATCTGCGCCCCGCCGCACCTCGGCCGCCTCCTGGTTGGCGGTGTCCAGGATCTCGCCCGCGCGCTGCTGGGCCATGCGCACCAGCTCGCGCTCCTCGAGCATCTGGGCCGCCTGCTCCTGCGCACGCGCAATCACCGCGTCGCCCTCCTCGCGGGCACGATCGGTGATGCGGCCGGCCTCCTCGGTGATGCGCTTGGCCTGGCGCACCTCGTCGGGCACGGCGGTGCGCAGCTGGTCGATCAGCTCCAGGACCGCGGCCTGGTCGAGCACGACGTTGTTCGTCAGCGGCAGCTTCTTGCCTGCCGCAACGAGGCTCTCGAGCCGCTCGACGAGAAAGATGATGTCCGTGGCACGGCCCTCCTGATCGGCGCCGATTATAGCCCCGCCCATGCCCGGATCCTGTCGTGCACGAGTCACCCTCGTTCAGGCTCGGAAGCGAGCCTCGAGCGCGCTGCGCACCGGCGGCGGCACCATCTCGCCCACGTCGCCGCCGAACTGCGCGACCTCCTTGGCCAGCGTGCTCGACAGGTACCCGAACTCCAGCGCGGACATCAGGAACACGGTGTCGACCGCGCGCTGCAGGCGGCGGTTGGTATGGGCCATCTGCAGCTCGGCCTCGAAGTCGCTCACCGCGCGCAGGCCGCGCACGATGAACCCAGCCTCCTGGCGCCGGGCGAACTGGACGGTCAGGCCGTCGAACGCCTCGACCGCCACGTGGTCGCCAAGGTCGCCCACTGCCTCCCGGATCATCGCCACCCGCTCCTCGACGGTGAACAGCGGCGCCTTCTTCGGGTTGTGCAGCACGCCGATCACCAGCCGATCGAACAGCGCCGCCGCACGGCGGGCCACGTCCAGGTGCGCCATGGTCATCGGGTCGAACGAACCGGGGAAGACCGCCGCGCGGCTCATGGCATCTCCAGGAAGGTGAGCGTGGTCTCGCCGAAGCGCCGGTCCCGCCACATGCGCAATCCGTCCGGCACCGGCACCGATGTTCGCCAGAAATGCTTGACCACCACCGTCGCCGATGGGGCGAGCAGGGCGACCACGCCTTCGAGCGGCGGGAGGATAGCACGCTCCTCGTACGGCGGATCGAGCACGACCAGGTCGAAGCGCTCGTCCTGGGCTGCCGCCGAGGCCAGGTACCTGCCCACGTCCTGGCCTCGCACGTGGCCTGCCTCGGCCATGCCGGTGCGTCGCAGGTTCTCCCCGATGGCCGCAAGCGCCGCTCGACCCTTCTCCACGAAGGTGGCCCGCGCCGCTCCCCGTGACAGCGCCTCGATCCCCACCGCCCCGCTGCCGGCGTACAGGTCCAGCACGCTTGCGTCGAGCACGCGCTCGCCCAGGATGCCGAACAGCGTTTCCTTGACACGGTCGGTGATCGGCCGCGTGGCGCGATCGCGTGGCGCGGCCAGCTGGATGCCACGCGCCGTCCCGGCGATCACCCGCATGAGGCCCGGCCGGGCGCCACGCTCACGCCGCGTCACCCTCCTGCTCCCGGGCGGTGAACTCGTCTCGCAGCCGGACCAGCTCGGGACGGGCGGTCAGCGTCGGGTCCGCGGCGATCAGCCGGTCGGCCAGGTCGCGCGCTCGCTCGGCCAGGACCAGGTGCCGCGGTTCGAAGAGGGAGGCCACCCGCAGCGGGGGCAGCCCCGATTGCCGTGTGCCCAGCAGGTTCCCTGCGCCCCGCAGGCGCAGATCCTCCTCGGCGATGGCGAACCCGTCCGACGAGTCGCGGATCACCTGCAGGCGGCGGCGCGACAGCTCATCGGGGGCATCGGAGACCAGGATGCAGAAGGACCGATGCGGCCCGCGGCCCACCCGGCCCCGCAGCTGATGCAGCTGCGCCAGGCCGAAGCGCTCGGCGTCCTCGATGAGCATCACGCTGGCATTCGGCACGTCGATCCCCACCTCGATCACGGTGGTGGCGACGAGGACGTCCAGCTCCCCGGCGGCGAAGGCCTGCATCGTCACGTCGCGATCGTCGGCGCGCTGCTGGCCGTGCACCAGCCCGATATGCAGCCCTGGCAGTGCCTCCTGGAGACGAACGACCTCGGCTTCGGCGCTGGCCACGGTCAGGGCCTCGCTCTCTGAGACGAGGGGCACGACCACGAAGCTTTGGCGTCGCTCTGCCGCCTCCGCGGCGATGAAGGCCTCGATCTTCGGCAGTGCCGCTCGGTCGCGCAGCTCCGTGCGAATCGGCTGCCGGCCCGGCGGCAGGTGGCGCAGGGTCGAGATCGACAGGTCACCGTAGAAGGTCAGCGCCAGGGTGCGTGGGATGGGAGTGGCGGTGAGCGCCAGCACGTGCGGCTCCAGCTCCCCGCCCTTGGCCTGCAACGCAGCCCTTTGTGCCACACCAAAGCGATGCTGCTCGTCCACGACGGCCAGGCCCAGCCTCGCAAACTCGACCGCCTCGCTGATGACGGCGTGGGTGCCGATCACCACCTCGGCCTCGCCCGCGGCGATGGCGTCGTGGATCTCTCCCTTGCGCGCCGCCGTCAGCGAACCGGACAGGAACTCGGCGCGGATGCCCATCGCCTCCAGCAGCGGCGCCAGGCCGTGGTGATGCTGCCGCGCCAGGATCTCGGTCGGTGCCATCAGCGCCCCCTGCCAGCCGGCGCGCACGGTGCCAGCCAGCGCCACCGCGGCGACCGCCGTCTTGCCGCTGCCGACGTCGCCCTGCAGCAGCCGGCGCATCGGCCGGTCGGCGGCAAGGTCGGCCACCACCTCGTCCACCGCCCGGCGCTGGTCCTCGGTCAGGCTGAAGGGCAGGGTCCCGATGAGCCGCTCTTGCTCGTCCGCCCCGATCGCGATCCGTGCCGCGGTCAAGGCGGCACGAGCCTCACGGGCCTGCGCCAGCGTCAGCTGCAGTGCAAGCAGCTCGTCGAAGGCCAGCCGGTCCAGCGCGGCCGGCACGTCCGCAGCCTCCTCGGGAAAGTGCGCCGTGTGCAGCGCATCGGCCAGGCCGGGCAGGCTCCCGCGCTCGCGATCGCTGAGCGGGTCCTCGAGCCCGGGCAGCGCCCGCTCCAGGACGCGTGCCAGTAGCTCCCGCACCCGCTTCTGGGTGACGCCGGACGATAGCCGGTAGACCGGCACCACCCGTCCGGTGTGCAGCGACTCGTGGTCGGCAGCCGAGAACTCCGGCGAAACGAACTGGGGCCGCCAGCCACGCAGCTGCACTTTGCCGCTGACCAGCAGCTCGGCGCCGGGCCGCAGCCGATTTTCGACGAAGCGCCTGCCGAACCAGATCGCCTCGGCGGTGCCCGTTTCGTCGGCCAGTGCCGCGATCACCCGCTGCGGACGCCGCCCGAACCCCTTCTCGATCTTCACGTCGGTCACCAGCACCCGTGCGGACTGCTTCTCGTCGGGCACCAGGTCATTCAGCGGCCGCAGCTCGCTGAAGTCGTCGTAGCGGAAGGGCAGGTAGAAGAGCGCGTCGCGCGGCGTTGCCACGCCCAGCCGCCCCAGTGCGGATGCGCCGCGCGCCAGCTCCGGCAGCACCGCCCTGATCGGCCGATCGAGGTCCCCGGCAACCAGCGGATGGACCGCGGTGGAAACGCTCATGCCGGGGAGACCGATTGCACCGCCCGATCGTAGCGTGCTAGGATCGCCCCGTTCCGGCGACGCCGAGGCACGGTGCGCCGGTTCGTTCATGAGTGGAGTTTTCTGCAATGGCACGCGTGTGCGATATCTGCGGTAAGAAGCCGATCACCGGTTGGAACCCACAGTCGGTGGGAATGAACCGGAAGCGCGCCCTGCGCCGCTGGCTCCCCAACCTGCAGCCGATGATGGTCAGCCGCGAGGGCCGCATGGTCCGCGTCAAAGCCTGCTCGCGCTGCCGTCGAACCGCCGAGAAGGTCTAGACGCCGCACCGCACAATCGGCCCATGTTTCCGTTTCGCATGAGGACCATGGACCGATGGCCACGGAGCACCTTCAGACCCCGCCGACGTCCACCAAGCCCGATACGTCTTTGACGCCGATCACGGAGCTCCACGACCCGCGCGCGATCCAGATCCTGAGCACCGAGCATTGGAGTGTGCTCACCGCCCGCTCGCTGGCCTACAACGAGGCTTTCGTGCGCGCCGGCATGTTCCTGACCTTCCTGTCGATGTCCTTTGTCGGGCTGGCCTTGCTCGCCGATGCGATGGGATTCGGTCCTCAGTTCCTGACGCTCACCGCGATCGTGCTCGGCTTCGACCTGATTGTCGGCCTGACCACGTTCGAGCGCATCAGCGGCGCGAACTGGGATGACCTTCGCGCGCTCCATGGCATGGCGCGAATCCGCCACGGCTACATCCAGGCGGCGCCATTGCTCCTGCCATATTTCTCAACCGCCACCACTGACGACGTGGACCGGGTCACCCGCGACTACGACGCTCCGGATGGCCCGGCGACCATCGCATACGCACTCAGCACGTCGCTCGGCATGATCGGGCTGATCGTGGCGATGCTGGGGGGCGTGGAGATCGGCGTGGTGGCCAGGCTCCTGGGTACCGACATGACCACGTCCACCTGGCTCGCCGTGATCGGGGCCGTGCTCCTGTTCGCGCTGTTGCTCGCGGGGACTGGCCTCCGCGTTCAACACAACCAGGCGCGGCTCGAGGCGCGATTTCCCGCTCCCGCGGCAGCGGCCCCGGCACAGGAGGAGACCGCCGGCTAGCGGCTGACCGTCACTGGTTTGGACCAAGGTCGCTGGCCGAGTCGAGTACCAGCGTGAACGGCCCGTCGTTCACGAGCTCCACCTCCATCATCGCTCCGAAGCGGCCGGTTTCGACGCGGTGCCCGAGCGTGCGCAGGCGCCGCACGAACCGCTCGACGAGGGGCGCCGCCACCTCAGGCAGCGCGGCATCGGTGAAGCCCGGTCGTCGGCCCCGCCGCAGGTCC
>DATEOS010000166.1:0-3602 GCA_035273815.1 Candidatus Limnocylindria bacterium | reverse complement strand
GATCCCGCCCGGAATGACCCACTTGCCCGATGCGTCGACCGTGCGATCGGCCGTCGCCTCCAGCTCCGTCCCGATCATGGCGATCGTCTCGCCGTCGATCAGCACGTCCGCTCGAGCCGTGGCATCGGCGTTGACGATCGTCCCGCCCTTGATGAGCGTCCGCATGACATACCTCTCTCCGGGAGACTCGATGGTAGCGCGGCTCCCGTTTCACGCGTCAGCCCGGCGTGTCCTCGTAGGCCTGCAACCGGCAGACGAGGGTCAGACCGATGGCGCGGTAGACGCCGAAGCCCATGGTCGAGCTCTGCAGGACGCCGAAGCGGTGCCCCAGATCGGCTCCCGCCTGCAGCGCCGCGAGGCTGATGGCCCGTCCGTAGCCGCGACGGCGGGCGTACTCCGCAACCGCCACGGCATAGATGCCGGCGGCGTCACCGGCCGTGCACAGGGTGGCGCAGGCCACTGGTTCGCCGGCCTGCGTGCGTCCGACGAAGTGCTGAAACGGGACCGATGCGCCCCACCCCTCGCGCGCGCCGATTCGCTCGAAGGCGCCGGCGAAGATGCCGCGCATGCCCAACGGCTCAAGCACGGCCAGCACGTCGTCGAACTCGGCCGTCGACCGGACGGCGCGGATGGTGAAGTCGTCGTGAACGGGAGGCGGCGGCAGGGCGTCGAGCTCGATCGCCATGCCGGGCCAGGCGGGCCACTGCTCGAGGCCACGCGCCCGCAGCCGCTTGCCCGCGTCCGCCGGACGGGTTCCGCGCCACGTCCACCACACCGAACCTTGACCGCGGGCGCGCAGCCCGGTCAGCAGGCCGTCGATGGCCCCGTCGGCCCCTCCATCGGCCAGGTTGATGCGCAGCACGCTGGTCGAGCGTGGATCGTCGTTCGGCCCAGTGAACGCGTGCCAGGTCAGCCCGTCCGAGTCATGGGTCTCGCCGTCGGGGTAGGCGCGTGCGATCAGCTGCCACGTGTCGACGAAGTTGCGCTCCACCGCTGCCGCGGCGGCGTGACGGTCGATCCGCGGGGTGCCCTCGATCACGGCGCCATCCTATGTCGGCGCCTTGCTTGCCATAGGCGCGATCATGTGGGCAGGCAACGCGATCGGAGCACGATCGCGGGGGGAGGGGTAGCCCCGCCGCACACGCACACACCGTGCAGGGGATGGCCGCTCATCCTGCCGGGCCGATTCTGTGGCCGCACCGCTGGAGTGACCCGAGCAATGTGTTTCTTCCTGTCGCTGCTCCTTCTCGGCCCGCGCTTTGTCCTGTTCATCTGGTGGCTGGTCAATCCGGCCGCCTGGAACCTGGTCTTCGACACGTATCTGCTGCCGGTGCTGGGCATCGTCTTCCTGCCGTGGACGACGTTGATGTTCGTCTTCCTCGGAGTGGGGGGCATCACCGGCTTCGAATGGGTGTGGATGGGCCTAGCAGTCGCCGCCGACTTCTTCTCCTACGCGGGCGGCGCGGTGGGCGGACGCGGCCGGGTTGGCAGCTACTACTAGGGGCTAGACCGCCAACCTGGTGATGATGGGGGCGTACGCGTCCAGCTGCGCCTCCTCATCCCCGTTCATCAGGTAGATGTTGAACTGGGCGACGCCCGCGTCGGCCAGGGCGTGCAGCTTGTCCAGATGCGCCTGCGCGTCGCCCAGGACGCAGAAGCGGTCCGTCACCTCGTCGCCCACGAAGGCGGCGTTGCTCGAGCCGACCTCGGCGTGGTGCAGGTAGTCGTATCCCTCGCGGTCGCTGACATAGCCGGTCAGTGACTCGGGCAGCTGCTCGCGTGGGTACTTGTTGACCAGGTCCACGACGTGGTTGCTGACGAGAGCCGGGAACCATCGGGTCCGTTCGCGCCCCTCCTCGCGCGCTGACACGTGCGCCGGCGCGGCGGCCTGGATCTTCACGCTGCCCTTCGGACGACCTGCCGCGACCTCCGCCTCGCGCAGCTGATCGGCGAACCAGCGAATCAGGTCGGGATCCGCCAGCTGCAGGATCAGGCCGTCGGCCACCCGACCGGTCATGGCGATGGCCATTGGTCCGTAGCCGGCGACCCAGACCGGGAGGCTCCAGCGGCCGGTCCAGGGCAGCTGCAGCTCCGTGCCCTCGTAGGTGACGGATCGGCCTTCCACCAGGTCGCGGATGACGCCGATCGCCTCCTCCAGCGTCTTCATGCTGGTCGGCGGCTTGCCGAGCACCCGGCGCGCGCTGTCGCCGCGGCCGATGCCCAGGTCCATGCGCCCCTCGCTCAGCTCGTCCAGCACCGCCAGCGCCGACGCGGTCACGCTCGGCTCGCGGGTGGCTGGGTTGGTGACGCAGGTGCCCAGCCGCATCCGCTCCGTCGCCTGGGCCATGAGGGTAAGCAGCACGTAGGGCTCCCGCCAGAGGACGTGGCTGTCGAACAGCCAGCCGTACGTGAAGCCGTTGGCCTCGGCCCGCTTGGCGAGACCGACCGTGCGGGCCAGGTCGTTCTCCGGCTTGAGGGTGAATCCGAAGTCCAACTAGACCATCACCCCTTCGTCATCGTCCTCTTCCTTCGAACTCTCCGGCGTCGCGCCGATGGCATGGCTCGGTATGCGGCCGGTGAAGAAGAGCCCAAGGATCCCGATCAGCACGACGGCCGACAGTGCCGTTCTCAATCCGTCGAGCCGGGCCGTCGAATTGATCTCGAGCGCCTCCTGCGCCACGTCGGGCGGCACTTCCGCGTCTGCCAGGGCGGCCTCCAGCTGGGTATCGGAGATGAATGGCACGCCACCGGACAGCTGCACCGTCGCGGATTCCTTGACGGAAGTCGGGATATCCGGGTTGGCAATCACACCCTCGAGCATTGAAGACGCCAGGGTGGCCATCAGGATCGAGCCGATCAGGGCCGTTCCCAGCGATGCGCCCAGGTTCGTGGCGGTGTTCTGCAGGCCGCCGACCTCGGCGCTCTGCTCATCCGGTACCGCCGACACCGTCACCGCTCCCAGCTGCGAGGCGAGCGCGCCGATGCCGGCGCCGATCAGCAGCATTGGCACGAGGACGATCTCCGCCGACGCGCCGGGGTCCAGCCCGCCGACGAAGACGGCAGCCCCGGCCGACATGAGCAGCAGACCGATGCGCGACACGCGCCGGGGTGAGGCGTTCGGCCAGAACCTGGGAATGCCAAGCGCCAGCACCAGCAGCGAGAACGACAGCGGAACGAGACGAACGCCGGTCTCGACAGCCGACAACTCGAGCACGACCGACAGGAACAGCGGGATGGTGAAGAAGATCCCCGACTGCAGGAAGAACTGGAAGCCGAAGAGGCTGAGCCCTCCCCGTAGTTGCGACACCCGCAGGATCGCCGGTCGCACCAGCGGCTCACCGCCGGTCCGATCCAGGTGGACCTGCCACAGCAGGAACAGCCACAGCAGCAGGAAGCCACCGATGATCAGCCAGATGACGATCGAGGTGCCGAACAGGATCGGGGCTTCGGGCGTTGGGTGGATCAGGCCCCAGTCACCGGAACGCAAGACACCGAACACCAGCATGCCCAGGCCGGCGGCCGAGAGCACGGCGCCCAGCACATCGATCTTCGGGCGAACGGCGGGTGGCGCGTCCGCGATCCGTCGCCCGATGATCAGGATG
>DATEOS010000165.1:0-2447 GCA_035273815.1 Candidatus Limnocylindria bacterium | reverse complement strand
CCCCTCTTCCTCGCCAAGATCGCGGGAGCCTTCCGACGCGCAGCCCAGGCACCACCGACCCGGACCCGACTGATGCGATGAAGACATCCCACGCTCAGATCTTGTCAAGCGGCGCGGGTGTCGGTCGCTTGTTGTGTTGGGAAGGCGACGGCTTCGTTGTAGGTCTGGCGGGTGTGCAGGCAGTAGTGCAGGCAGCCCAGGAGCCGGTTGAACAGGTTGCGTTGGGCGGCGACGTGGCGGTCCCCGGCGGCTTTGCGGCGGTCGTAGTGGGCGCGGGCGCCGGGTGAGGCGGTCAGCGCGGCGAACGCCCAGACGTAGCCGACGGAGGCCAGGCGCTGGTTCTTGACCCGCCGGTGCAGGACCGCGGTGGTCTTGCCGCTGGCCCGGGTCACCGGGGCGCTGCCGGCGTAGGCCTTGAGGCCTCGGGCATCGGCGAAGCGGGCGCGGTCGTCGCCGATCTCGGCGAGGACCCGGGCGCCGGTCAGCTCTGCGAGGCCGGGCAGGCTGGTGATGATGGCTGCGTCCGGGTGCTGGGTGAAGCGTTCGGCGGTCGCGGTCGCGAGCTGTTCGGCGTTGGCGCAGGCGGTGTCGAGCTGGCGCAGCAGGGCCAGGGCCTGCTGCCCGAAGGCCTCCTCCACCAGTTCAGGGTGGTGCAGATAGTCGGCCCGCAGCATCTGCTTCAGCCTCTCGGCCTCCGTGTCGAGACCGCGCTGCAGCCCGGCGCGGCGCAGCAGCGCGCGCAGTTGGGCCAGCGTCAGCCGGGCCGCGGCGCGCGGGGTAGGGGCTGCGGCGAGCAGGGCCCGCGTTTCGGGTCTCAACAGCCCGCCGCGCTTGCTGGCGAAAGCCTGGAGGATGGCGGGGTAGAACTCGCGCAGCAACGAGCGCAGCTTGTTGTGCGCGTCGGTCCGCGCCCAGACCGCATCCTGTTGGGCACGGGCGAGTACTGCGATGGCTTGGGCGAGTTCGGAGTCCGCGGGCAGCGGTCGGTGCGCGGCCAGGTCAGTGCGCAGAATGTTGGCTAATACGAACGCGTCGCCGGCGTCGGACTTGCGCCGTGCGACCGAGTGCCGGTCCCGGTAGCGCGACACCGACATCGGGTTGATCGGGAAGACCGGGCGTCCGGTGGCCCGTAGGCCCGCCACCAGCAGGCCGTGGCTGGTCTCGATCGCCACCGGGATCGGCTCGTTCGGGTTGTCGCCGGCCTCGGCTAGTAGCTGCAGCAGCGCGGCGAACCCGGCCGCGTCGTCGCCGATCCGGCGTTTGGCCAACAAGGTGCCGTCTTGGTCGACCAGTGCGATGTCGTGATGGTCTTCGGCCCAGTCGATTCCGCAGAACACCGCCACCGAAAGATTCCTCTCGTCCTCGTCGACAATGACCATCCGGCCCGTGCATAGCCGCGAGCTGGGGTTGGAGCCTGTTGCAGGGCACGCGCGCTCCCTAATGGCAGGGCTCGAGGGCCCGACATCCCACTAGCCGTTCGTGACCCCAGCGGACCGACACGGCCCTCGGTCTGTCGTGGAGCTCGATCGCTCCCTCAACGGTCAAGAGGTGACCCGTGCCGGCGGCTCGAACCACGACCAACATCAGCAGCCGGCACTCCGGCCGCCGACGCGACACGCCGTTGGCCGCAGCAGCGATGCCGGGGCCGCCGGTCTTGATAAGAGGCTCAACGCCTGATCTGGAAATAGGCGTGCCCCGGCACCGCCGGATCCCGGTCGGGCTGCGGCCGTCTTCATTCAGCGCTCACGACGCCGGGGCGGGGTGGGCATCAGCCTGACCGGGAACCACTGGCTTGCCTGCCCATTAGGGGCGGGGCCTCCGCTCCTCGTGACCCTCATTCTTGAGGTGCTCACGCCAACGATTCGAGGAGGCCCCGGTGAGCGAAGCATACGAGGGACGGCAGATCGTCGGGATGGATCTGCATCGGCGCCGGTCGGTGCTGGTGCGGATGACTGAGACCGGCGAGCACCTGGAGACGGTGCGTATCTCCAACGACCCGGAGTACCTGGCCCAGGTGCTAGCCCGCGCGGGAGAGGCACCCGAGGTGGTGTTGGAGGCCACCTACGGCTGGTACTGGGCCGCGGACACGCTGGCCGAGCTGGGCGCGAGTGTGCATCTGGCGCATCCGTTGGGGGTGAAGATGTTCTCCTACCGGCGGGTGAAGAACGACGTCCGCGATGCCGCCGATCTGGCGGATCTGCTGCGGATGGGCCGGCTGCCCGAGGCCTGGATCGCTCCGCCGGCGACGCGGGAGTTGCGCGGCTGGGTACGGCATCGGGCGAAGCTGGTGGGGGTGCGGTCGAACCTGAAATGCCAGATCCACGCCCTGCTCGCCAACGCCGGAGTGCAGGTCGGGATGAGCGATCTGTTCGGCCCCGGCGGACAGGACCTGCTGGCCCGGGTCGCGCTGACCCCGGAGTCGCGGGCCCGGGTCGACTCCGCGCTGC
>DATEOS010000164.1:0-5328 GCA_035273815.1 Candidatus Limnocylindria bacterium | reverse complement strand
CTGATGGTGATCGCGCTCGTCCCGGCGCTGACCCGGCTGCGCGGCGCGGGCGCCACCGCCGGGGTGCTGGCATTGTTGGTGGCCGTCGCGGCGGGTGTCGACCAGATCCGGTTCGCGCTCGGTACGGCCGAGGCCGGGGTGGCGAACTTCGTCATCGTCTGGCTCATCCCGGTGGTGATCGGGGTGGCCTACGCCCGCGGACTGCTGCGGGCGCCGGTGGCGCTGCTGGTCGCGGCGGCGGCACTGGCGGCCCAGATACTGCTTGCCGCGTTCGGGTTCTACGAGGTCTCGTTGGTCACCACCGGCAGCACCGACGGGGTTTCGAACGTGGCGCCGCCGACGCTGTTGCTCGCCCTGCATTGCATCTGGATGCCGTGCGTGTTCGTCGCCCTCGCCGGCATCGTCCGGCGGGTGGCCGCGCGCCCCCGGGTCTGGTACCTGGTGGCGGTGGGCAACGGGGGAGCGATGACGCTCTACCTGTGGCACATCCCGGCCATCGCGGTCGCGGCGTTCAGCCTGAACGCCGTGGGCCTGGACGCCTGGGACGTGCACGCCCCGAACTTCTGGGCCCTGCTCGCGCTGCGGGCCGCGGTGTTCGCGGTGGTGATGTCGGCGACGTTCCTGCTGCTGTCGCCGCTGGAACACCGCCGATTGCCGTGGTGGGACGACCCCGTCGGCGCCACCGGAGCCCGTTCGGTGCTGGCCGGGGTGTTGGTCTGCGGTGCCGGGGCGGCCATGCTGCTGGTCGCGAAGAACGGTCTGGCCGGGGCGGACGGCTGGATTCCGCTGGGGTGTTTCCTGGTGGCGGTGCTGGCCGCGCGCGCCGGCGCCGGGGTGCGGCACTGATTTCCCGTGCGGCTGCGCCCTTGCCCTGCGGCGCCCTGTCGGCGACGTTCGGTAGGGTCTCCGGGTGACTTCGAGCGCACCCGTGGGGATCATCAAATCTGTAAATGCCCGTCTCGCTGAGGAACTGAGCGTTGCGGTAGGCCAGGTGGCCGCTGCTGTGCAACTGCTCGACGAGGGCGCGACGGTGCCGTTCATCGCCCGGTACCGCAAAGAGGTGACCGGCAGCCTGGACGACGGGCAACTGCGCCAACTCGAGGAGCGGCTGGCCTACCTGCGCGAGATGGATCAGCGCCGGGAAGCGGTGCTGGCCTCGATCGACGAGCAGGGCAAGCTGACCGATGAGCTACGCACCGCGTTGCTGACCGCCGACACCAAGGCCCGCATCGAAGACATCTACCTGCCGTACAAGCCGAAGCGGCGGACCAAGGCGCAGATCGCCCGCGAGGCCGGTCTGGAGCCGCTGGCCGACCGCCTGCTCGCCGATCCGGCCCTGGTGCCCGACGAGGCCGCCGCCGAGTTCGTCACCGAGGAGGTCGCCGACGCCGCCGCCGCGCTCGACGGTGCCCGGCACATTCTCATCGAGCGGGCCGCCGAGGACGCCGAACTGGTCGGTGAGGTGCGTACCACCTTCTGGAACGACGGCACGCTCAAGACCGCGCCGTGGTCCGAGGAAGCGGCCAAAAGCCCGGCGGGACAGAAGTTCCGGGACTACTTCGAATTCTCCGAGCCGCTGGAGAAGATGCCCTCACACCGGGTGCTGGCGGTCATGCGCGGCGAGAAGGAGCAGATCCTCGCGCTGAATTTCGACGGTGGCGACGACGCGTTCTACCAGGCCCGGATCGCGCAGAGCCTGGGCATCGATCTGACCGCCGCCGGGGCCGCCACGAGCTGGCTGGCCACCACCGTCCGGCTGGCCTGGCGAACCAAGCTGATGATCTCGGCCGCGGTCGACGCCCGGATCCGGCTGCGGCAGCGTGCCGAGGAGGACGCCGTCGCGGTGTTCGCCCGCAACCTCAAGGATCTGCTGCTCGCCGCCCCGGCGGGCACCCGCGCCACCCTCGGCCTGGACCCGGGTTTCCGCACCGGGGTCAAGGTGGCCGTGGTCGACGGCACCGGCAAGGTGGTCGACACCTGCGCGATCTTCCCGCATCAGCCGCAGAAGCAGTGGGACACCGCCAAGGCCACCCTGGCCGCGCTGGTCGCCCGGCACGGCGTGGAACTGATCGCCGTCGGCAATGGCACCGCGTCGCGGGAGACCGATGCGCTGGCCGCCGAACTCATCGCCGACATCGCCAAGACCGGGGCGAAGGCCCCGGTGAAGGCCATGGTCAGCGAGGCCGGCGCCTCGGTCTACTCGGCCTCGGCCTACGCGGCTCACGAGCTGCCGCAGCTGGACGTGACGCTGCGCGGCGCGGTCTCGATCGCGCGCCGCCTGCAGGACCCGCTGGCCGAACTGGTGAAGATCGAACCCAAGTCGATCGGGGTGGGTCAGTACCAGCACGACGTCACGCCGGGCAAGCTGGACCGCAGCCTGAACGCCGTCGTCGAGGACGCGGTGAACGCCGTCGGCGTGGACCTCAACACCGCCTCGGTGCCGTTGCTGGCCCGGGTGTCCGGGGTGACCGACTCGCTGGCCGAGGCCATCGTGGCGCACCGGGAGAACACCGGGCCGTTCCGCAACCGCAGCGCGCTGCTGAAGGTTCCGAGGTTGGGGCCCAAGGCATTCGAACAGTGCGCGGGCTTCCTGCGGATCGCCGACGGCGACGATCCGCTGGACAACTCGGGCGTGCACCCCGAGGCCTACCCGGTGGTGCGGCGCATCCTGGACCGCTCGAACATCACGCTGGCCGAGCTGATCGGCAACGAGCGCACCCTGCGCGCGATCAAACCCGCGGACGTCGCCGATGAGCGGTTCGGTATCCCCACCGTCACCGACATCCTCGCCGAACTTGAGAAGCCGGGCCGCGATCCGCGCCCGGCGTTCTCGACCGCCACGTTCGCGGCCGGCGTCGAGAAGGTCGCCGACCTCAAGGTGGGCATGGTGCTGGAGGGCGTGGTCACCAACGTGGCGGCGTTCGGGGCTTTCGTCGATGTGGGCGTACATCAGGACGGTCTGGTGCACGTGTCGGCCATGTCGGACCGGTTCGTCTCCGATCCGCATGAGGTGGTGAAGTCCGGGCAGGTGGTCAAGGTCAAGGTCGTCGACGTCGACGTGGACCGCCAGCGGATCGGGCTGTCGCTACGGCTGAACGACGAACCCGCGCGCGGTGCGGATAAGCGTTCCGGTCGGCCGGGCGGCAACCAGAACCGCAACCAGGGCGGGGGCAATCAGCAGCGTGGCGCCGGTCAGCAGCGAAATGCCAACCGCGGCAAGGACTCCGGGCGGCGGGAGTCGGCTCCGAGTGGCTCGATGGCCGATGCACTGCGCAATGCAGGCTTCGGTAGGTAGCCTCTGGTCGTGACGAGTCAGCGCATACCCGGCGGGGTGGTGCACGAGATGCCCACCGATCTGCGGGCAGCGCTGCTCGCCAACGACACCGCGCTGGCGGCGTGGCAGGACATCACGCCGTTGGCGCGCAACGAATTCATCTGTTGGGTGGAGGACGCCAAGCAGGACAAGACCCGGGAGCGTCGGATCCGGCGGACCCAGGAAGAACTCGAAGAGGGAAAGCGCAGGCCCTGCTGTTGGCCCGGGTGCAAGCACCGGGAGCGCAACGGCAGGGCCTGAACGCTTGGTCGGGGATGAGGGCCTGAGGGTCAGAGACCCATGTCCTTGGCGATGATCATCTTCATGACCTCGCTGGTACCACCGTAGATCCGCTGGACGCGGCTGTCGGAGTACAGCCGGGCGATGGGGTATTCGTTGATGTAGCCGTAGCCGCCGTGCAGCTGCAGGCACCGGTCGATGACGCGGGACGCCAGGTCGGTGCAGAACAGCTTGGCCGAGGCCGCGTCGGCGGGCGTCAGCGCGTCGATGTCGTGGGCCTCCATGGCCCGGTCGACGACGGCCTCCATGGCATCGACATCGGCCTTACACGCGGCCAGTTCGAACTTGGTGTTCTGGAAGGCGGCGACCGGCTTGCCGAACACGGTGCGATCCTTGGTGTACTGCGCGGCGAACGCCACTGCGGCCTTGGCCTGGGCGTAGGCGCCGACGGCGATGGCCAGCCGCTCCCGGGGCAGGTTCTGGCCCAGGTAGGAGAAGCCCATGTGCACCTCGCCGAGCAGATCCTCGACCGGCACCTTGACGTCGGAGAAGCTCAGCTCGGCGGTGTCGGAGGTGCGCAGGCCCATCTTGTCCAGCTTGCGTCCCACCGTGTAGCCCTCGGACTTGGTGTCCACCACCAGCAGCGAGATGCCGAACCGGCGGTCGTCCTCACGTGGGGCGGCGGTACGGGCGCACACGATGACGCGGTCGGCGTGCACACCGCCGGTGATGAAGGTCTTCGAGCCGTTGAGAACGTAGTGGGTGCCGTCCTCGGAGAGCTTGGCGGTGGTGCGCATGCCGGCCAGGTCGGAGCCGGTGCCGGGCTCGGTCATGGCGATGGCGAACATGATCTCGCCGGTGATCATCCCGGGGAACCAGCGCTGCTTCTGCTCGTCGGTGGCCAGCGACTTGAGGTAGGGCAGGCACAGGCCGATGTGCACGCTGGAGCCGCCGAACGAAACGGCTGCCCGCGAGGTCTCCTCGGTGATGACGGCCTGGAACTTGTAGGAGTCGATGCCCGAGCCGCCGTACTCGGTGGGCACCTCGATGCCGAACAGGCCCAGTTCGCCGAGCTTGTAGTAGAAGTCGCGGGGCGTGATGCCGGCCTCGAACCACTCGTCGTGCACCGGGATCACCTCGGACTCGATGAACGCGCGGATCATTGCGCGGAAGTCCTCGTGCTCCTGGGTGTAGACGGTCCTCTGCATCGGGGTCTCTCCTAAGTGAACGGTGTTAGCTATTGACATCCACTATAAGCTAACGTCGTTCACTTAGGCAAGGTCGGGGAAGGGGGTCCAGGTGGGCAGACCACGCGTGCTCAGCCGTGAACGCATCCGCGATGCGGCGCTGATGATCATCGACCGCGGCGGCCTCGGTGAACTGTCCATGCGCAGACTCGCCGCCGAACTCGGTGTGCAGGCGGCCTCGCTGTACAAGCACTATCCGACCAAGGACGACGTCCTCGACGACGTCGCCAGCCAGATCATCACCGCCGTGGACATCTCGGCCTTCGATACCGACGTGGACTGGCCCGATGCGCTGACCGCGTGGGCGCGTTCCTACCGCGCGGCGCTCGCGTCACACCCGAACCTGGTGCCGTTCCTGGCCAGCGGCCCCGGCCAGCGCGACGAAAGCCTGCGCATCGCCGACGCCGTGCACGGCGGTCTGACGCGTGCCGGCTGGCCGCCCCGGGAGTCGACGCTGATCGGCGAGGCCGTCCGCTCACTGGTGCTGGGCTCGACGTTCGGCTCGTTCTCGCGGAGGCTGGCCGACGA
>DATEOS010000163.1:0-3244 GCA_035273815.1 Candidatus Limnocylindria bacterium | reverse complement strand
CCCGCAAGCCATCCGCGAGCGCCTGTTCGCGCTGGTGGAGGACCTGATCCGGCGGCTCGCCAGGCAGCGTCCCACGATCCTGGCAATGGAGGACCTCCACTGGGCGGATGACAGCTCCCTGGAGCTGATCCAGCACCTGCTACCACTCGTCCACGAGGTGCCGCTCGCAATTGTGGGCGTCTTCCGCCGTGGCGAGGGCGAAGTGCCGCTGCTGCCGGTCGTGGCCGAGCAGTACGCCGACCGCCTGACACACCTGGAGCTGCTGCCGCTGGAACGCGAATCGGCCGTCAGCCTGGTCGAGGAGCTGCTGGCCGGCGCGGAGTCGCTGCCGGCCTCGGTCCGCGACCTGATCGTGGGCAAGGCTGAGGGCAACCCGTTCTTCGTGGAGGAGGTCATCCGCACCCTGATCGAACGTGGCGGACTGGCACGCAGAGCCGATGGCGACGGATGGGTGGTCACTCCGCAGATCAAGGGCCTCACCGTGCCCGACACGCTGCAGGGCGTGCTGATGGCCAGGCTGGACCGACTGGAGCCGGACACGCGGCGGACCGCCCAGGAAGCGGCGGTGATCGGGCGCATCTTCCAGGAGCGTGTTCTCGAGCGCCTGGCCGATGACGTGGCCAGACTCGAATCGGAGCTCGAGCACCTGGAGCGCGAGGAGCTCATCCGGGAGCTGCGCCGTGATCCCGAGCTGGAATACGTCTTCAAGCACGCGCTGACCCAGGAAGTGGCGTACGACACGCTCTCCGCCGCGCAGCGCCGAGATCTGCACGCGCGTGTGGGCCTGGCGCTGGAGGAGCTGGTCGGCGACCGGATCGGCGAGTTTCAGGCAATCCTGGGCGGGCACTTCCTGCGGGGCGAGATGTGGGACAAGGCTCACGCCTACTACCTGGCCGCTGGCGACGCGGCGGCCCGCCTGCACGCGTACCCGGAGGCCCTGCTCCACTACACCACGGCCGAGCAGGCGCTTTCGAACCTTCCCCCCACGGATGACATCCGGCGCCAGCTGGTCGATTTGGTGGTCCAGCAGATGGTCGTCTCGTGGGGAGCTGAGGATCCGGGGCGCAACCTGGCCAAGCTGGCGCAGGCGGAGGCGGTGGCCCAGGCGCTGCCCGCTGCCGACGGCGGACCAGGGCCGGATCGCGTGCGCCTGGCCCGCGTCCAGTACTGGATCGGCCGGATTCATTACTACCGCGACGAGCCGCGTGAGGCCATCGGCTACTTCCAGCAGGTGCTGTCGGTGGGCCAGGAGCTGGCCGACCCCGGACTGGTGGCCATTCCCATGGCGGTCATGGGACGAGCGTTGGTGGTGCAGGGCCACTTCGACCGCGCGATCCCCATCCTGGCGGGCGCCATTGGTCCCCTCGAGAAGGGGGGCGAGTGGCTGGATCTGGCCTTCTCGATCGCCTACCACGGCGTGGCGGTTACCGCGTCCGGCAAGGTGGCCGACGGCCTGGCGGAGCAGCACGCGGCGGTGGAGCGGGCAAAGCAGACGAAGAATCCCACCATCCTGGCTGGCTGCTACATCGTGCTGGGCTTCCAGGCCTACCTCACCCGCGACCTGGAGGCGTTCCGCGAAGGGTCCCGCCTGGCCGTGGAGACCGGCCGCCTGGCCGGCAACTCGTTGATGATCTCCGTTGGTCTCGGCTACCAGGGATGGGCCAGCGGCCTGCTGGGGCACTACGAGAGTGCCGAGCAACGCGTCGCCGAGTCCAGTGCGGAGGCGGAGAAGATTGGAGGCCGATTGGTGGCCGCCGACTGGATCGCGGCCGGCAGCGCGGAGACGGCCCTCACCGCGGGCCGGCTGGACGAGGCGGTGGCCCGTGCGCAGGCGGCCATCGAGAAGGCACGCGCCATTGGCGGCATCTTCGGCGAGGGGGTGGCGCAGCGGACCTGGGGCCTGGCGCTGGCCCGTATGGACCCGTCGCAGCCGGAGGCGGCGGACGAGCACCTGGCCGCGGCGCAGGAGATGTTCGAGAACGGCGGCTGCGTCGTCGAGGTGGCCCACACCAATCACGCCTGGGGTGTGGTGCTCCGGGACCGGGGGGATGCATCGGGCTCCGCACAGCGGCTGGAGGCCGCGGCACAGACGTTCAAGGCCGCGGGACTGACGAAGCAGGCGCGGGAGGCATCGGCCCTGCTGCGCGAGGTGAAGAAGGTGGTCCATGCCGGAGCCTGAGCCGCGCACCGCATCGGCCAAAGCGCCCAAGCGCGTCTTCAGCGAGGACGAGCAGCTGTACCGGCCGTTGACGGCCGAGGAAGACCGGCAGCGGACCAACACGCACTACGAGCAGCCGGTCGAGTTCTTCACCACCCTCACCGGCGGCGAGTGGAACGTCTATTCCGCCAACCTGTGGACGGGGTCGCAATCGCAGACGGAGAGCCAGGAACGGAAGCTGGACATCCTGGCCGAGATGATGGAGCTGCGTCCCGGGATGCGGATCATGGACGTCGGCTGCGGCTGGGGTGGACCGCTGACCTACCTGAGCACCACGTACGGCGTCCAGGGCGTTGGCCTGACCCTGTCGTCAGTCCAGAAGGCCGCCGCCGAGGAGCGGATCGCCAGGTACGGTGCCGACGTCACCATCGTCGAGAGCCACTGGAAGGACTTCGTCGCCGATCAGCCGTTCGACGCCGTCTACACCGATGAGGTGATCGTCCACTTCTTCGACCTGGGCGACTTCTTCAGGAAGATCTACGGGTTGCTGCGCGACGGCGGACGGATGCTCAACAAGGAGCTGCACCTGGTGAACGCCCGGCACTCGGAGATGACGCGAGCCATGTCCTTCATCAACGAGATCTTTGGGTCGACCGGCAACTACCGGACGCTGGCCGACGAGCTGACGCTCGCCAACGAGGCCGGCTTCGACGTCGCCGCCATCCGGCAGATGCCGCTGCTGGAATACCAGAAGACGGTCGATTCCTGGATGGCCAACATGAAGGCGTCCCGCGGACGCCTTGAGGAGCTGGTCGGTCGCGACACGTTCCGCCGCTTCCTGACCTACCTGCAGCTGTGCCACCACATCCACGGCGGGACGCGCATGACGCTGGACCTGGTGCTGTGCCGCAAGCCGATGCCGGTCGCCGGGCCGGTGCTGGTGGCGAAGAAGGGCTAGCGGGAAGGGCTAGACGCCCGCCGCCACGCGCTCCTGGTTGCGGCGCTCCGCCGCTCGCTTGGCGGCCTGGTCCAGCATTTCCAGGTGATCTGCCAGCTTCCGGCGTGCTTCCTCGGCGGCAGGATTCA
>DATEOS010000162.1:0-3615 GCA_035273815.1 Candidatus Limnocylindria bacterium | reverse complement strand
TTCTGCTCATCGGCCGCACCGAGCGGCACCCAGTCGCCCTGCTCCTTCAGCCAGGCGTGCAGGTCCTCGATGGCCTGCAGGTGGTATTTCAGCTGGGTCGAGCCCACCTGGCAGACGATGGCCGGCGGATCCGCCGATTCGTCGCGGTACATCTGGTACTCACTGGTGCCCGGCGGCGTTTTCAGCTGCCAGGGAGCTTCCTTCGTTCCGTCGCCGGTCGCCATGTCACTCCTCCTCAAGGATGGCGCTAGTTTGCTCGACGGATGGGGCATCATGCCTGTATGTCCGAGCCACGCAGCATGCTGGCCATTGATGGCGCAACCGCACGCCGGCTGCTGCCCATGGACCGATGCATCGATCTCATGGAGGAAGCACTTGCCGGCCTGGCGCGCGGCAATGCCGCCAACCCGCTGCGCTCGATGTTGCTGATGCCGTTCGAGACCCCGGTCCCCTCGGTCCTGGCCAGCATGCCGGCTGCCCTCGGCGATCCGCCGGCGCTTGGGATCAAGGTCATTTCCGTCTTTCCGGGTAACCACGGCACCGGCTACGAGTCACACCAGGGCTTCGTCCTGCTGTTCGAGCCAGAGCACGGCAGCCCGGTGGCCCTCATCGACGCCATCGCCATCACTGCCATCCGCACCGCGGCGGTCAGCGGGCTGGCGACCCGCCTCCTGGCACGGCCCGATGCGGCCGACCTGGCCATCATCGGCTCCGGTACGCAGGCGCGGTCGCACCTGGACGCCATGCGCGCGGTCCGCCCGTTGCGCCAGGTCCGCGCCTGGAGCCCGCACCGCGATCGGCTGGACGCCTTCGTCGCCGAGTCCGCCGAGGCGGGTGTGGCGGTCGAAGCCGCCGCGAATGCGCAGGCCGCCGTCGAGGGCGCCGACATCGTGTGCACCGTCACCGCTTCGTCGACTCCCGTGGTCCAGGGCTCCTGGCTCGCCGAGGGCGCGCACATCAATGCCGTAGGCTCCTCGCAGGCGACGAATCGCGAGCTCGACAACGAGGCGGTGCGGCGCTCGCGCCTCTTCGTCGATCGGCGTGAGTCGGCGCGCCATGAGGCCGGCGACTACCTCATCCCGCTGCGGGAGGGCGCCATCGCCGAGGACCACATCGTGGCCGAGATCGGGGAGGTCGCCGCCGGGTTGGCCGAGGGTCGGTTGTCGGCGGACGAGATCACCCTCTTCAAGTCGCTGGGCCTGGCCATCGAGGACCTGGCCGCGGCGCGCTGGATTCAGCAGCGCGCGCTCGAGACCGGAGCCGGAACACCGGTCCCGCTCGGCTGACGGCATGGAGCCGCTGCCCGCCGTCGGCCTGGACGAGGTACGCGCCGCTGCCGAGCTCATCCGCGGCGACGCGATCCGCGCTCCCCTCCTGCGGCTCGGGGTCCATCCCGCGCCCGAGATCCACGTCAAGCTCGAGAACCTGCAACCCATGGGCAGTTTCAAGCTGCGAGGGGCCATCAACTCGGTGGCAGCGCTGGACCCGGAGCGGATCGCAAACGGCCTGAGCACCGCCAGCGCCGGCAACATGGCCCGCGCCGTGGCCTCGCTCGCCCGTCGCCACGGCGTGTCCGCCACCATGATCGTCCCGGACTCGGCTCCCGCGGCCAAGCTCGAGCCAGTGCGCGCGCTCGGCGCACGAGTCATCCCCGTTCCCTTCGCGGACTGGTGGCAGGCCATGGAGGAGGGCGGCCACCCGGACCTGCCGGGCGCGTTCCTTCATCCATGCGCCTCGCGATCGATGATCGCCGGCGACGGCACCGTCGGCCTGGAGCTGGTTGAAGACCTTCCCGGGCTGGCAGCCGTGGTGGTGCCATTCGGGGGCGGCGGGCTGGCCAGCGGCATCGCCTGCGCCGTGAAAGCACTGCGTCCCGAGATTCGCGTCTACGCCGCCGAGGTGGAGGGCGCTGCGCCGCTGGCCGCCGCATTGGTGGCGGGCCGGCCGGTTGAGATCGAGCGAAGGCCGAGCTTCGTGGACGGCATCGGCTCCGGCACGGTGCTGCCCGCAATGTGGCCGCTCGTCTCTTCGGTGCTGGACGGCTCGATCGTGGTCAGCCTGGAGCAGGTCGAGTCCGCCCTGCGGCTGCTTGCCACCCGGCTGCGCGTTGTGGCCGAGGGAGCGGGGGCTGCGGCGCTGGCGGCGGCCCTCACCGCTCAGGCGGGCGAGGGTCCGGTGGTCGCCGTCATCTCCGGCGGCAATATCGACCCGGCGGCCTTCGCCAGCATCGTTGCAGGAGGCCAGGCGTGATGGTTGTCCGGCGCCTCGTGGCGCTCTGCGTGTTGGGCCTGGCGGCCTGCGCGGGCTCACCATCACCCAGCGCCACCGGCACGGCGGTCGCGACGCCACTGCCGTCGCCGGCGGCGTCGCCTTCCCCGACCATCGATGCAACCCCGAGTCCCACGGCGGCGTTCGGGTGGCGGCTGCTCTCTCCGGGCGGAGAGGCACCGCCCGCGCGCGAGGACCACACCTGGACGCTGGCGGCAGACGGGACGATCGCGTACCTGTTCGGTGGTCGGGATGGTGCGGGCCGCGCCCTCGATGACCTATGGGCGTTCGACCTGACGGCCGATCGCTGGCGACAGGTGGGCGCGGTGGGACCGCCAGCACGCTTCGGGCACAACGCCGCATGGGTCGACAACGTGGGCCTGGTCATCTTCGCGGGGCAGAGCGCAACCGCCTTCTACAACGACCTGTGGGCCTACGACCCGGCTGCTGATCGGTGGCGGGAGCTGCCTGCCGGCGGCGACGCCCCGGTCGCTCGCTACGGGAGCTGTGCCGCGGTCGGCCCTGATGGGCGACTGTGGATCAGCCACGGCTTTACCAGCGAGGGTTCGCGCTTCGCCGACACGCGCGCCTACGACTTCACGACGCACGAATGGACCGATGAGACACCTGCCGGCGAGCGCCCCGTGGAGCGTTGCCTGCACGGGTGCTGGTGGACCCATGACGGACGCCTGGCCCTCTACGCCGGGCAGACCACCGGCGTGCCCGCCCTGGGGGATCTGTGGCAGCTGACTCCCGGCCCACGCATCGGGACAAATGGCTGGTCCGAGGTCGCACCCGGTCCTCGCTGGCCGGCGGACCGGCAGCTTTATGCGTCAGCTCGCTGGGGAACGGCAACGGTCGTCTTTGGCGGCGGTTCCGCAACCGGCGGATTCCTGGACGACACATGGCTCATCCGGGACAGCGGCAGGACCACGCGCCTACAGGGGGGAGGTCCGGCTGCCCGCTCGGGAGCGGAGCTCATCGCCGATGCGGAACGCGGCCGCCTGCTGCTGTTCGGCGGCCGGAATGCGGCGGACGCAATGCATGACACCTGGGAGTTGCGACTTCCCCCAGGGTGATCTCGGCTATGGCCGTCGCCGATGGACCACCGCCAGGATGCCGATCGGCTCGCCCTTCGGGTCGTCCCGCCGGGCATACTCGTCACCCAGGGCGTGGATCTGGCGACGCAGCTCAGCCAGGTCTGCCTTGCGCAGCCGCACGCCCAGGCGGAGGGCGCTGATGGAGGAGTCGGCCCCCGCTTCCAGGACCTCGTCGCGCACGGCCTCCATCACAGCCGCCGTGTGGTGGGTGCTGGGCGCCATGCGGACTTCCCACGACTTGCCTGTG
>DATEOS010000161.1:0-3463 GCA_035273815.1 Candidatus Limnocylindria bacterium | reverse complement strand
TGGCTTCTCCTGAGCCGGACGGCTCGCCCGATTGCTGCTGGCTGCCACACGCGGACAAGACCAGACCCATCACAACCGCAACGGCGAAGACCTTGGCCGACGATGAGCTGCGCATCGAATCTCCCTTTCTGGACCGATGGCGACGGCGGACAGTGGTCGCCGCCGGGGGGTTTGCCCACCGTCGGGGCGCCGATCAGCGGAGCATGGCACAGGCCGCGGAAACGGGTCAATCGTCGGGTGCCGCTTCGCGGAATCCGCCACGCTGAGGGTGTCCCGGACCGGAATCCACATGGTGCTGGGTGCGGCATACTCGGCCCGCATGCCATCAACCACCGGGCGCGCCCTGGTCAATGCCCAGGCCGTGATCGAGTCGTTCAGCCTGTCCATCGACGGCGAGCGGCTGGTGTACGTTCTGCGGCAGGTTCGTGGTGGTCGCTACGTCTCCCAGCTGTGGTCGGTGTCGTGGTCCGGCGGACGGGCCCAGCGCCTGACATCTGGCGCGGTGCGCGACGTGAACCCGGCCATCTCACCGGACGGCCGATCCGTGGCGTTCGCACGGACGGTGGTCGGCCCGGATCCCGGCGAAGCGCAGATCTGGATCCTGCCGCTGGACGGCGCTGCTGCCTGGCAGCTGACGAAGCAGCCTCACGGCGCGGGCACGCCAGTGTGGAGCCCCGACGGCAGGCGGCTGGTGTTCCTTGGCGGGGGCGGTGATGATCGGTTCATCGTGGGGCGCGTGCGTCCCAAGCAGGCGCCGGTCGCACGTCGCATCACGCGCACGGATTTCCGCGACGACGACAGCGGGCTGCTCGGGCGCCGCACGCACCTGTGGACGGTCGCCGCTCGCCCGGGAGCCAGACCGCGCCGCCTGACCCACGGCGACTTCGATGTCCAGGAGCCGACCTGGGCGCCGGATGGGTCGTGGCTGGCCTTCACTGCCGACATGGGCGAAGACTGGAACGTCATGCCCCGCACCGCCCTGTACCGCGTGCCGAGCGGCGGCGGCCCGTTCTCGCTGCTGGCAGAGCTCCCCGGTGATGCATGGAAGGCAGCCATCGCACCGGACGGCCGGACCGTGGCCTTCCTGGGCACTGACGTTGCCGATCCGCCCGAGTACGCCCTGACGCGCGCCTGGCTGGCGTCCGTGGACGGGGGGACGGCGCGCTGCCTGACGCCCGGGCTGGATCGGTCCGTCGGCAACGGGGCGTGGGCTGACCTGGTCATGGCCGACGACGACCCCGGACCCGCATGGCTGGATCCCGAGACGCTGATCGTGATCGTGGGCGACCGGGGCCGAAACGTACCGTATCGGCTCGGCCTGGACGGACGCGTGGCGCCGCTGGTCCAACCGGGCCGCATCGTGGGCTGCGGGGTCGCCACTGCCGCCGGACGTGTCGCGCTCAGCGCCGGCGTGGACCGCCGCGCAGCCGAGCTGTTTGCGCTGGAGGGCGGACGCCGGGGATCGACACGGATGCGGCGCCTGACGACGAACGGCTCCGGCTGGCAGGACCGATTCCCCCTGCCCGTATGGGAGGAGGCATGGTTCGACGGACCGGGCGGCCCCATCCAGACGTGGATCGTCTCGCCGCCGCGTGCCGGCAAGCGGCCGCTGCCCACGATCGTGATCATTCACGGCGGACCTACCGGCTCGTGGGCACCTGGCGGGACGATGGACAGCACCATGCTGGCTGCCCACGGCTATCGGCTGGTGCTGGCCAACATCCGCGGCTCGGACACGCACGGGGCTGCCTGGATCAAGGGCCTGAACGGTCGGTGGGGCCAGGCCGACGCCGCCGACATCCACGCCGCCCTGGATGGCGTCATCGCGCGCGGACTGGCCGACCCACAACGGCTCGGCGTCATGGGCCTCTCCTACGGCGGCTACCTGACGCAGTGGCTGGTCGGCCATACCGACCGCTTCCGGGCCGCGGTGGCGGAGAACGGGGTTGCGAACCAGGTCTCCGCCTGGGGCAACTCGTACTTCGGCGTGCACTACAACCGCCGCCACAACATCGGCAACCCTCTCACGGAGCGCGGCATGCGCCAGCTGTGGCGCACCTCGCCCATGAGCGCCGCCGCCGATATCCACACCCCGCTCCTGATGCTCCAGGCGGAGGAGGACCGCAACTGCCCGGCGGCGGACAACGAGCAGCTGTTCACCGCCCTCAAGGTGCTGGGTCGCGAGGTCGAGTACGTGCTCTACCCCGAAGAGCACCACGAGCTGAAGAACTACGGCCGGCCGGATCGACGCATCGACCGCATGGACCGCGTGCTGGCCTGGTTCGACCGCTACCTCGCTGCGGAGTCCTCAGGCAGCCGGTGACTTCCGGCTCAGCCGCTCGGCCAGACCGCCCACGGTCAGCGCCAAACCGAGCCCGATGATCCCGATCGCCGCCACCAGCCGGAATGCCTCACCGCCGAAGGCGGTCGCGAAGGCGAGGTAGGCCAGCACGCCACCAAGCGCCACGCCGGAGCCGATCCACTTGAAGGCCGGCGCGTCGGCGATCCAGCCGGCGGCGTACATCCCAAGGCCCAGGCTGAAGGGGAAGACGCTCCACAGGTAGGTCCACGCGCTCCATCGGTCCGTCAGGCTGGTGTAGAGCAGCACGCCACCGACGCCCGCCAGCACAGCGCCCGGAATGACCATCCCCGCGCGCAGCCGCCGATGCTGCCCACCGAAGAAGGCCGGCACCAGGAAGAACAGGCTCAGCACGATCAGCAGCAGCGGCCACCACGCCCAGAGCTCGGGGCTCACGCCGAGATCAGCCAGCACGCTGCGGATCCACTCCCCGCCCAGGATCACGATCCCGACCACGACCAGGGTCAGGCCGGCAAACAGCTCGATGGTGCGGCTCACCCGACCGAGTATACCGACGCGTTTTCGTGCCTCCGCGGTACCGCGCTTGACGCCGCCGCCTGCCCGATGCGACCGTGCAGACCATGCGCGCCCTGGTGCGGCTTCTCGGCCGACGGCTGCCCCGAACGTCGGGAACGCTGCGGGTCAGCGGCATCCACGACGCGCTGCGCATCCGGCGCGACGCGTGGGGCATCCCGCACATCGATGCCTCCTCGGAACCCGATGTCTGGTTCGGGCTCGGCTTCTGCCACGCCCAGGACCGCGCATTCCAGCTGGAGACGCTGCTGCGGGTCGGCCGCGGGACCCTGTCCGAGCTGGTCGGAGCGGGAGGCCTGGCGGCCGACCGCATGTCACGCCGTCTCGGCTTCGCCCGCGTGGCGGCGGCCCAGCTCGCCCTGGTCGACGACGACGTCCGCGCCGCCGCCGAGGCCTATGTCCGCGGCATCAACCAGGGCCTGGCGAACGGGCTGTCGCGGCGTCCCCACGAGTTCGTCCTGCTCCGCTCCCGCCCAACGCCCTGGCAGATCACCGACGTGCTGGCCTTCGCCGGGCTGCAGGCCTTCGCCCTGGGCTCCAACTGGGACGTGGAGCTGGCCCGGCTGAAGA